>JADGAY010000047.1 GCA_015231775.1 Magnetococcales bacterium
GGGAGCCATGATCTTAAAAGGCTTTCTGCGTTTGCTCAAACTCTCCTCCTGAAATCGGCTGCAACCTGTGGACTCGCATTTCGACTCCCGTTTGGTCGAAAAAATGGCGTAATCGCAAACTTTTACTTTATTCGCGGAGAATTGAGAAAACTGCACTACCTAAATAAGTCTCTCTCATCACTTTTTCAAGGCGATTTCATCGTCAATTTCAAAGGGGGAATGGCAGACTCCTGCATTCGATTTAGCTGAAAATATAATAATCATATCTTTATTTGTTATTATTCATCCCCTCTGGAACGTGCTATTATGGATGCTGATATCGAGACAAACACAGAAGACAGTTTGACCATCTGAAAGAGATCTGATCAATAAAACCCTTGAACTTCCTGAAAATTGACAAGGGAACCCCTGGTTGTGCTCAACCGCCACATCCTTGCCTGATGAAAAAATGGGGGGGTACTCAAACCGAACATGCACGCATTTCTGGTTCCAATTCAGGATGTGATCACCTGGATCCGACGGTTGGGGGGGGAACGGAGCGTCTATTTCCCGCAACAGGTCGGTCGGGAGAGTTACCGTTTCCTGCCGGTCAAGTCCGACTCCGCCATTGAATTCCATGGCTATCGGCCCACCCTGGCGCCACCCGGAAAAAAGCTCTCCCCCGCCACCGATACCCTCTTCTTCTTTCGGAACCGCGATTCCGGGCATCCCGAACTGCATCCGGTACTCGATTGCGACGAGCGGGTGCTGGCCGGGGTTCGTCCGTGCGATTTGAAGGGGATCGAGTTGATGGACCGGGTCAACCGGGAGGGGCATGCGGATCCGCACCATCTCACCCGCCGCGCCCATACTACGCTCATCGGTTGCGACTGTCTGGCGCCGTGCGACGAACGCTGTTTTTGCGACGCGGCGGGCTCCCTGACATGGCGGGACAATGCGGATCTGTTTTTCACCCCGCTTGCCGAGGAGGTGCTCCTGGAGGTGTTCAGCGATGTGGGAGCGGCCTTGCTGCACGGCTGTGACTTCTCCCCGTGCGTGGATCCAGACGCCGTGAAAACGCGTATCGAACAGAGCCGCGCCCGTCCCTTCGGCAGGCAGTGGCCGACCGAAGCGATAACCGGATCCGGGCTCTCCGCCGAGGGCGCGGCCTGGATCTGGGAAAAACATGTGGCCGCCTGTTTCTCCTGCGGCAGTTGCAATCTGGTCTGTCCCACCTGTTACTGTTTCGATGTCCACGACACCCTCGATCTGCCTGATTTTCAATCCGGACAGCGTATACGCACCGCCGATGGCTGCATGCTCCCCACCTTTGCCCAGGTGGCCGGGGGTCACGATTTTCGTCCCACCCCCGCATCACGCCAGAAACATCGGGTGAAACGCAAGTTCGCCTACCTCAACGACCGCTTCGACACCGCCTCCTTTTGCACCGGATGCGGTCGCTGTGGGCGGCAATGCACCGCCGGCATCGATATTTTCGACATTGTTTCCGATCTGATCGACCACGCGGAGGCATCCCGATGAACACGGTGATCGATCCGACCCTCTATCTGCCGCAACTGGCGCGCATCCTGGAGATCACCCCCATGACCGCGCGGGAGAAGTTCTTCCTGTTGGAACTCCCGCACCCTTTGAACCACCGGCCAGGCCAATTCGTCATGCTGTCACGGTTCGGCGTTGGCGAGGCCCCCATCTCGATTACATGTGGTCCGCGCAACGACAACCTTCTCGAAATGGTGATCCGCGATGCCGGCTCCCTCACCCATGCGCTGCACACCATGAAACCGGGGCAGACGCTTGGTGTGCGCGGCCCGTTCGGCTCGGGCTTCGATCTGGAGTCGCTGGTGGGTCACCCGCTGGTTCTCCTCGTTGGCGGATTGGGACTGGTGCCGATGCGCTCCTTGATCCAGGCGGTGTTGGCCCGATTGGAGCAATTCCCGTCGCTTACCATCATCAGCGGCTGCCGCACCCCCGCCGACGAGCTGTACCGGGAGGAGATGCGCGCCTTGGAACGGCTGGGAGAAAACAACGGCAAGATCCGGGTGATCCGTCTGGTGGACCGCACCGATCACCTGCCGTGGGATGGACGGGTGGGTCTGGTGACCGCGCCGATCGCCGAGTTGTCCCTCGACCCCGCCCGAACCCTCGTGGCCTTGTGCGGACCGCCGGTGATGTACAAATTCGTGTTGCTGGAACTCAAAAGCCGCGGCATTCCGGATGATCACATCTTCGTGGATCTGGAACGGCGCATGAAGTGCGGCGTGGGCAAGTGCGGACACTGCCAGATCAATCAGGTCACCTGCTGTCAGGAGGGGCCGGTGTTCCGTTACGACCGGATCGCCCATCTTCCGGAGGCGCTGCCATGAAACCCAAGGTCGCCTTTTTCGATTTCGCCAGTTGCGAGGGGTGTCAACTCGCGGTGCTCAACTGTGAGGATATCCTGTTGGATCTGCTCGAATGGGTGGAGATCGTCGAGTTTCGCGAGGCCATCTCCGAGACCGCCTCCCGCTACGATGTCGCCTTCATCGAAGGGAGCATCCATCGCGAGCAGGATGCCGAACGACTGCGCGACATCCGTGCGCGTTCCACCCATCTGGTCGCCATGGGCGCCTGCGCCTGTATCGGCAATGTCCAGGCGCGCGCCAATTTCCTCGCCCCGGCGGAGAACTATCAACGGGTCTACGGCTCGGAGGATCGTAATCGGGTGCAGACCGATCCGGAGTTCTGGCCGCTCTGGTCCCAGACGCGGGTGCGTACCGTCTCCGAGATCGTACCAGTCGATTTCGAGCTGCGCGGCTGTCCGCTGGTGCCCGAGGAGTTCGTGGCGCTGGTCAAGGCGCTGGTGACCGGAACCAGCCCGCGGTTCACCCAAAACCCGGTGTGCGTGGAGTGCAAGGCGCTTGAGAACGAATGCGCCTTCGAGCGCGGGGAGATTTGTTTGGGACAGATCACCCGAGGCGGCTGCAAGGCGGTCTGCGTCACCCACGGTTATCGCTGCGACGGTTGCCGGGGGCTGATGCCCCACGCCAATCTGGAGGCGCATCGAGCGCTGTTGCGCCGTCTGGGCCTGACCGACGCGCAAATCGCCAACCGTTATCGCCTCTTTATGAGCGCGGAACCGCCGGGACGACTCATGAGGTGCTCGCATGAACCCTGATACCAAGACCTACCGGATCGACGTGCACCATGTGACCCGCGTCGAGGGACATGGCAACATCCGCATCAACACCCGCGACGGCGTGGTGGAGGAGGTCAAACTCTGCATCGTCGAGGCCAACCGCTTCTTCGAGAGCTTCACCCGTGGCATGCTGCCGGAGGAGATCCCCTGGATCGTGGGCCGCATCTGCGGCATCTGCTGCGTCGGTCATCAGCTCGCGGCCACCAAGGCGGTCGAAGCGGCCCAGGGGATCACGGTCTCCCCACAGACCATGCTGCTCCGAAAGATGCTGAACGAATCGCAATTCCTGCAAAGCCATGTGCTGCACGTCTATTTCCTCGCCGTGCCGGACTACGTTGGCGCGCCAAGCGTCCTCCCCCTGGCCAAGAGCCACCCCGAGGTGGTGCGTCGCGCCCTGCGTCTGAAAAAACTGGCCAACGACTACACCGAGGTGATGGGCGGACGCACCCTCCATCCCATGAGCAACACCCTGAAGGGGTGGCGCAAGCTGCCGGATCCGGAGCGGTTGGAGTCGATTCGCGCCCGGCTCATCGCCGCCCTGCCGGATCTGGAAGAGACCATCGCCGTGGTCCGCTCCTTGAAAATCCCGGCATACGAACGGGAGACCGAATACGTGTCCCTTAAAAATCCGAATGAGTACGCGCTTTACGACGGCGAGGTGTTCAGCTCCGACACCCGTTCCGGGGTGCCGGTCTCGGCGTACCGTTCGGTGACCAACGAGTTCACCGTGGCCCACTCCACCACCAAATGGTCGCGTTGGCATCGCGACGCCTACGCGGTCGGCGCGCTGGCGCGGGTCAACAACAACTTCGACCAACTCCACCCCGAGGCGCAAACCGTCGCCGAAACCCTGGGGCTGAGAGTCCCCTGCTACAACCCCTACATGAACAACGTCGCCCAGGTGGTGGAGATCATCCATTGCGCCCACGACAGCCTGGCGATGATCGAGGTCGCGTTGAACGGCGGCCTCAAGGAGGAGCCGCTCACCCATGTCCCGCGCGCCGGACGGGGCGCCGGGGCCGTGGAGGTGCCGCGGGGGATCCTCTTCCACGAATACGCCTTCGATGCCGAGGGGCGCTGTTGCGACGCCAACGCCATCATCCCCACCAGTCAGAACATCAACAACATCGAACAGGACATGAAGGCCTTCGTGCCGCGCATGCTGCCAACGATGTCCCAGGAGGAGCTGACCTTGCACATGGAGATGCTGCTGCGCGCCTATGATCCGTGCATCTCCTGTTCGGTGCATATGCTCGATGTCGAATTTCTTGACTGAAAACATAGACGAACGCACGCCCCTGCCTCTGGCCCTGATCGGAGTGGGAAGCCGCGCCGGAGGGGATGATGCCATCGGTCTGGAGTTGGTCGAACGGGTGGCCGGACTTCACCCTTCGCCCGCCTTGATGCCGATTTTGTGGGAGGATACCGACGCCTTGAGTCTGGCTGGAGAACTTCTGGATATCAAACAGGCGATTCTCCTCGTTGATTGCGCGGATATGCGACTCGAATCCGGTTCCTGGCGACTGTTCCATCCGCGCCGCCCACGGACGTATCTGGCCTGGGATTCGGTCTCGACCCACGGTTTGGGGCTTGCCGAGGCCCTGGAGATTGCCGAATCCCTCGGCTTTGATCAGCCGATCGCGGTGTTCGGCGTGCAACCGTTCGATCTGTCGCCGGGTTTGAAATTGACCCCGGAGATGCGTACCTGTCTGCCGGAGCTGGTTTTTGCCTTGCAGGGAATCGTCGCCGCCATGATTGCCGGGATTCGACCCTTTCCTTCGGGCCGCGCGGCCCTTTTGAAATGACGCGGAGATGGAAATGGCCTATACTCGTACTCAAAAAGGCAGACCGGGATCCCGCTTGGCCTGCTCGCATGCCGGCGCCCGCTCAAGGCGTCGGACCCGATTCGTTACGTAACGATGGGGTGATCGCGCATGCCCGCTTCCCCCTCCTTGATCGACCCGCCCCGCCAGAGCTGGCACGCCCGCATCTGCGAAAAAGGGTTGCGCACCACCGAAATGTCCGAGCGCAGTTGGTGGTTCATCCACACCCGCTGGAACGCCACGGCGCTCTGTTTCCTCGGCGCCCTCTGGGCGTTGCTCCCGCCGGTGCGGAATCCGCCCCTGTTCATGGTCGATTTCCGTTTCTTTTTGATCGTCGGCGTGCTGCTGGCGGCCAGCAACCACATGTATACCCGCATGGCCCGGCATCTGGAAGCCGATCCGCATGCCAAGACCCGGCTCTGCCGTTTCTTGAGCCTCCAGGTGTTGACCGATTACGCCAATCTCTCCCTGTTGACCTATGGCTTGGGCGGCATCGAAACCCCGATCCTGATTCTGTTTCTGCCCCACATCATCCTGTTGACCCTGTTCTTCTCCCGCGCCTACAGTTTCATCATGACCTGGGTGGGCATTCTGTTCGCCAGTTTGCCGATTCTGCTCGAATACCTGGGGATCCTTCCGGTGGTGTCGATCTTCGACGCCACGCGCAAGATGATCGATGTCACCTCCAGTCTAGTGATTACCTCCAGTTACATCCTCGGCATCATCGCCGCGTTTCTGATCTGCTGGTATCTGGTGGGGGGTATCACCGCCATCCTGCTGCTGCGGGAACGACAGTTGGAGTCGGCCTTGCAGCAGTTGCAGCGGTTGGACCGGGAGAAGTCCCAGATCACCCTGCGCGCCACCCACGAACTCAAGGCGCCATTCGCGGCCATCAAGAGCTATGTCTACACCCTGCGCGACGGCTATTGCGGCCCACTGCCGGACAAGGCCAGGCAGGTGATCGACCGGATCGGCGAACGTTGCGATCTGTTGATGGAGAAGATCTCCGACATCATCCACCTGAGCAACCTGCGCACCGCCACCCCGGCCAACGTGGGCCTGAGCGAGACGGATCTGACCCCCATCCTGGCCAAGGAGATCGACGACGCCCGTTTGATCGGCAAGCCGCGCGGCGTGCGGATTCTGGCCGCGTTGGACCCGGCCCCCTGTACGGTTCAAGCCTCCAGGGAGCATCTGAGCACCATGCTCTCGAATCTGCTGCGCAATGCCATCAGCTACTCCCATCCCGAAGGCGCGGTGGAGGTGACCCTGGAGCGGCGGGATCATCAGGTGGTCATCCAGATTCGCGACCACGGCATCGGCATACCTGGCGAGCATCTGGAGAAGATTTTCGAGGAGCACTTCCGTTCCAACAACGCGGTGCGTTTCAATCCCAACAGCAGCGGCATGGGATTGGCGCTGGTGCGCGAAATCGTGCGTCTGCACGGCGGGCAGATCCGGGTGAAGAGCGAACTGGGTACCGGATCGCGTTTCATCGTGACCCTGCCGGCAATCGGCACCCCATCATGACAAGCCAGGTTTTCAGGAGATAAAGATGGCCAAAATTCTATTGATCGACGACGACCAGGACATCACGGACAACCTTTCCATGATACTGGAGAGCCAGGGACATGCGGTGACGGTGAAGGGGGACACGGACCGGTTGTTGGAGGAGGTGCGCGCTCTGCGTCCGGATCTGATCATCCTGGACATCATGCTGCCCGAGGATGCCCAGGCCGGTTTCAAGGCCGCGCGTCTGCTCAATCAGGATCGAGAGTTGGGGCGCATTCCGGTGTTGATCCTCTCTGCGGTCAATCAACGCAGCAATCTGTCGTTCGGCTTCTCCGACAACGACATCAGCCCGGATTTCATGCCCGTGGAGGCCTTTCTCGACAAACCGGTGGAACCGAAGGTGCTGCTGGAGAAGATCGAACGGCTGTTGTGACGCTCGAACCGACTTGACGAGGATATTTCCCCCGCATTCCCCGCCCGCGCACACCCGAAGGGAGCATCACGGCAAAAAATCACGCCCGTGAAACGATCGCTCTCCTCACGGGGTGATGGAGATTTTCCGACGTGATCGCTATCGCGGCGGGAAATCTCCTCGGAGTGCCGTTGTCGGATCACGTCGTTCCGGAATTCTGGAGAAATGACAACTCCTCGGACGAAAAGATGCGATCCGTATCCAGAAGCATGACGAACTGCTCCTGCTGTTTGCCCATGCCGCGAATGTAATTGTCGCTCAGACCGACGCCCAGTCTGGGCGGGGGTTCGATCTGGGCCGGATCCAGTTCCATGACCTCTTTGACCGAATCGACCAGCGCGCCGATGGTGGCGGATTCGCCATCTTGCAGCACGTCGATGATGATGATGCAGGTATTGACCGTCTTCTCCCCGTTCGGCATGCCGAACTTCAAGCGCAGATCCACCACCGGGACCACGCTGCCGCGCAGATTGATCACACCGCACATGAAATCCGGCGTTCTGGGAATCTTCGTCACCGTGGTGAATTCGAGTACCTCCTTGATGCGGGAGATATCGATGGCAAACTCCTCCTGGGCCAGGCGGAAGCTCAAGAATTGGGTTGTGACCGTGACACTCGGGATACTCATGGGATCGCTCCTCCGGATCAGAACTGCTCGAATTCGTCGTCAGTGCTCCCGGAACCCATGTTCAGATCGATTCCAGAGGATTTTGTCGCGATCGCCGGAGCGGGCAGGGCCTTGGCCCCCACTTTCGATGGCGTGGCGAGCCGAGGATTGGCCTTGGCAGTCGGTACTGGAAGCCGGTGGGGTGCGGATAGGCGTTTCGTGGGCAGGCTGCGCTCGACGTTGCCGATGTTGAAGAAGGCAACCGATTGCTTGAGCATGTCGGCCTGGGCATTCAACTCCTCGGCGGTGGCGGCCATCTCCTCGGAGGATGCGGCATTGGTTTGTATAATCTTGTCGAGTTGCTGGATCGCCTGATTGATCTGCGAGGCACCTGAATTCTGCTCCTGACTAGCCGCGGCGATCTCCTGGATCAACTCAGCGGTCTTCTGAATATCCGGAACCAGCGTGTTGATGATGCCGCCGGCCCGCTCCGCGACATCGACGCTGGTGGAGGATAGATGGCTGATCTCGCCTGCCGCGGATTGGCTGCGTTCGGCCAGCTTGCGTACCTCGGCGGCCACCACCGCGAACCCCTTGCCGTGCTCGCCGGCCCGGGCCGCCTCGATGGCGGCATTCAGGGCCAACAGATTGGTCTGCCGCGCGATCTCCTCAATGATGCCGATCTTGGCGGCGATCTCCTTCATCGCCAACACCGCCTGCCCCACGGCAACGCCGCCCTCGGCGGCATCTTTGGCCGCTTTCTGAGCGATGTTGCGGGTGGTGGTGGCGTTGTCGGTGTTCTGCATGATATTCGACGACATCTCCTCCATCGCCGAGGAGGTCTCCTCCACGGAGGCGGCCTGAGCGCTCGCGCCCTGAGAAATCTGCTGCGCCGTCGAAGAAAGCTCCTCGCTGCCGCGCGAAACGCTGTCCGCAGTGCCGCGCACCTCGGTAAGCACGCTCTTGAGCTTGTCCACCATTTCGTTGAGCGCCTTGGCCAACACGCCGATTTCGTCCTTCTGGTCGATGTCCAGACGGGTGGTTAGATCGCCTCGTGCCAGGGTCTGGGCAAAACCGACCCCCAGCACGATCGGACGGGTGATCAACGATGCCAAAAAGAGCGCGATCAGCACGCCGAGCACCACGGCCGCCAGAATGGTGCCGATGATGATCGCCGTGGCCTCGGCGGTCAACTTCTCCGCCTCGCCGCGAGCCACGATGAGTTGACTGTAACCGGCCTCCTCCGCAGTCTGCGCCTGCTTGATCACATCCGCGCCCAGACGCGCCATCTCCACCAGAATCGCGGACAACTCATCATCGTTCTTGATCCAGTTCCTGGCCGCCTCGGTATACTCCCGCGTCGCCTTGCGAGCATCCTCGATCAGCTTGATCTGCTCGGCATCGGTGGTGATCTTCTGCAGATCGTCATACTGCTTCATCAGTTCGGGAAGGAGCTGATTCATGTGCTTCCAGGCTTCCCGGTTCTTGTAGTTCACCTCCTCCTTTTCAGCACGCATGATTTCTAAAGCATCAACATAGATGTTGGTGGTGATGATGTAGCGCTGCACATAGGAATCGAGTGTGGCGGCATCCGCCTTGGCCTTCATGGCGGCGGAATAGGCGTCCACCTGCATTTTCAGAAATTTGCTGGCGGCCTCCTCGACGATCCGCCCTTTTTCGACCATCAGCGCCACCGCCGCCTTGTTCGCCTTCAGAGCTTTCACCCCGGCGCGATACTTGTCGGCGTAGACCGCCGTTCCACGCCGAGCGACCTTGGATTGCTCCAACAATTTGGGGTTGTTGTACCGGGTTGCCAGTTCATCCACCTTGTCCAAAAACTGATTCAGTTCCTTGACGTTCTTCTCCGCCTTTTGGTACGTCTCATCCTTCTCCTCCAGCAGATAGTTCTTCTCTTCCAGGATGGTGGCCAAAGCCATCCGTTCCACGCCGGTGGCATGCTCCACCGCCTTGGCATAGTTGTCCGTGATGCCGAACAAGGCTCCCGAAACCTTGCCAATGTAGATGTTCGATAATATGCCGAACACGATCGTGATCACCACCAACAGCAGGGCACCACCCAGAATCTTTGTCTTGATGCTCAAATCGTTCAATTTCATGGTCGTCTGACTCCCCAACAGGATTCTCTATGATCAAACCCGAGTCATCTCATCTAGGGTTTGCGCGCGTGTAGCTACCTCGCGGAGCGGCCTACGTTGAAACCGCGCGGCGAAGCGAGTAACTCCTTCCTTAGAACTATAAAATTATTTTAAAAAGTTGACAATATCGCTTTTCTATATTTGATATTTTTTTATAAACAACTCCTCCCCCTTCGATGCTGCCGCACGATCCAGCCCATTCACACCAGGAGCAACGGAAACCGTTGCCGATGCGCCACTCGGTCACGCGGGATCACCTTTACCCTGGAACCGGCGATTGCGGGTGCAAGCCTTCGGGAACTCCCTTTCACCCATTCACCACCAATACCGGACAGGAGGCGTTGCCGATGATCCGTTCGATCACCCCGCCCAGAATCCGATCACGCAGGTGCGTATGACCAAAACCGCCTCCAACGATCAGATCCGCCTCCAGACGCCCCGCCGTTTCGATCACCACCGCCGCCGGATCACCGGCTTCCACCCACCCTTCCACCACGACCCCCTCCTGACGAGCGAAGCGCGCCACCCGATCCACGGCCTGTTCCGCCATGGCGCGCCGTTCTGCCGCATGGTTGGAACGTATTACCGTCAACACGCTCAAGGGCACACCCCCAACCCGTGCCAGACGCAACGCGGTCGCCGCCGCTGCGTCGCCATGGCGCGAACCGTCGATGGCTAACAGAATCCTCTGCCGCCAGATGCCGGCATTTTGCGGCACCACCAGTACCTTGCGTGAAGCCTGACCCACCACCATGCTGGTCGCTTGGCCGATCAGCAAACGCGACCACAGACCTCGCCGGCCCCGACGTCCCATCACCACCAGGTCGGCGCACGCCTCGTGCGCCACCTTCAAAATGGCATCCGCCGGCTCCACCCCGTGACAGACCCGAATCGTGCAGTTCAACCCGCGCCTCTCGCCTTGCTCCCGCACGGCGGAGAGATGGGCCCAGGCGGCGCATTCATCCTGGCGCAACCGCTCCGGTGCCAGGGCGGCATACTCGTCGTTGTTCGCCACCATGGTCATGGCCAGAATCTCCGCGTGACACAACGTCGCCATATCCATGGCCACCCGATCGGCCCCCTGACTGAAATTCGACCCTTCCGTGGCCAACAGAATCCGTTCGAACCGTTGTCCAGGCGATAACTGTGCGTGCATGCCCGGTCTCCTCATGGATCGATGTCAAGCCGCCGCGGCCACGTCGTGGGGCGGATCGGCGAAAATTTTCACCCGCTTGGGTCGGACGAACACCGTCTCTCCGGATTGGAAACCGTAGGGATCGTATTGTTCGCGCGTCATCTCGACCTCGAAACGACCCGCGCCTTCCAGGGATTCCAATCCCAGTCGCACGATCGATCCCTGCGGTCGCACATGCCGCACTACGGTGCGCCAGGCGCGGAAACCATCCGGTATTCGCAGCACCTGCCACTCGTGGGAACGGACACAAACCACGGTCGGCATCGAATCCACGTTGCTCTTGCCGGGTGGAGCTACCTCCACGACCACATCCCCAATGCGCGTCCAACCATCCTCCACCCGTCCCTGGAACAGATTCACCCCACCCATGAAGTCGGCCACGAACGGTGAGGCGGGGTTGCCCTGCAGTTCTTCCATGGTGCCGCTCTGTTCCACCCCGCCCTGACGCATCACCACCACCCGCTCGGCCACATCCACGGCCTCGGACTGATCGTGGGTGACGAACAGGGTGGTCACCGGAACCAGGGCATGCATCTGCCGCAACCACTGGCGTAGATCGTGGCGCACCCGGGCATCCAGGGCGCCGAACGGTTCATCCAGCAGCAGCATTTTCGGTTCCGGGGCCAGCGCGCGCGCAAAGGCGATCCGCTGTCGCTGTCCACCGGAGAGCTGGGCCGGATAGCGGGATGCAAACCCGTCCAGTTGCACCATGGCCAGAAGTTCCATTACCCGCTTGCGGATCATCGTCTCGTTCGGACGTTCCCGACGCGGCTTGAGCCGTAATCCGAACGCCACGTTCTCGAAAATAGTCATATGTCCGAACAGGGCGTAGTGCTGAAACACGAACCCCACCCGACGTTCCTGAACCGGCGCGCGGGTGGCGTCCGACCCCTCCAGGAGCAAGCGCCCGGAATCCAGATACTCCAGCCCGGCAATGACGCGCAGCAGCGTGGTTTTTCCGCATCCCGACGGTCCCAGCAGCGCCACCATCTCACCAGGGGCAATCGTCAGGTTCAACCCATCGAGCGCCGTGAAGGCGCCGAACCGTTTGACGGCATCGACCACTTCGATCTTCATAGTCTCTCCTCCTCCGGACACACCACGGTCACGACGGGCTCCTCCCGACCCCGCCTGTCCATCCATGCCTTGCTGATCAAGGTCAACAGCGACAGCCCCACCAGGATCGAGGAGACGGCGAACGCCGCCACGCTCTGATATTCGTTGTAAAGATTCTCCACATGCAGCGGCAGGGTATTGGTCATGCCGCGAATGTGTCCCGACACCACGGATACCGCGCCAAACTCCCCCATGGCGCGGGCGTTGCACAGAATCACCCCGTACAACACGCCCCAGCGGATGCCGGGCAGGGTGACATGCCAGAAGCTCTGCCATTCGCTGGCTCCCAGCAGACGTGCGGCCTCCTCCTCTCCCCGGCCCCGGGCCATCATGACGGGAATCAACTCCTTGGCCACGAAGGGCAAGGTCACGAACAGGGTCGCCAGCACGATTCCGGGCACGGCGAAGATGATTTTCACCCCAGAAGCGGCCAGTGGCGCGGCAAACCACCCTTGCGCCCCGAACAGCAGCACGAAGATCAATCCCGAGATCACCGGCGAGACCGCGAACGGAAGATCGATCAGGGTGATCAGCAGATTCTTGCCGCGAAAATCGTGGCGCGCCACGGCCCAGGCGACACAGAGCCCGAACACCAGGTTGAGCGGCACCACGATCAGCGCGGTCAACAGGGTCAATCGCAACGCAGCCAGGGTATCCGGATGGGAGAGCGCGGCCAGCCAGGCGTCGAACCCCTTGCTCAGGGCCTGCGTGCCGATGAACAGCAGCGGCAGGAGCAGGAAACCGGTCAAAAACAGCACGACCAGGCCACTCAACAGCACCCGCATCCAGAGAGGATCGTCGGTGACCGGACTGGGACGTTTCTGGTGTCGCTCCGCGCCGTGACTCATGATGGACCCCCTTTGCCAGTCAGCCGATGGGACGACGACGACGCATCCAGGATTGCAGAAGATTGATGAGCAGCAAAAGAACGAAGGAGACGGTGAGCATGAGCATGGCCAGGGCCGTGGCGCCGATGACATCGTACTGCTCCAACCGGGTCACGATCAGAAGCGGCACGATCTCCGACACGAAAGGGCGATTCCCGGCGATGAAGATCACCGATCCGTACTCCCCCAGGCCGCGCGCCAACGCCATGGTGAAACCGGTGAGAAGCGCCGGCATCAATCCGGGCAGGGTGACCAGCCGGAAGGTTTGCCAACGATTGGCACCCAGGCTGGCGGAGGCCTCTTCCATCTCCCCGTCCATTGCCTGGAGCACCGGTTGTACGGTACGCACGACGAACGGCAGACCGATGAAGGTCAAGGCCAGCACGATTCCGCCAGGGGTATAGGCCAGGGCCAAGCCGAGGGGATCGAGCAAAGCGCCGATCCAGCCATTCTGGGCATGCAGTGCCGCCAGGGTGATCCCCGCCACCGCGGTCGGAAGGGCGAACGGCAGATCCACCAGGGCATCGAGGAGCTTGCGTCCCGGAAAGTCGTAGCGCACCAGCACCCAGGCGGTCATCAGGCCGCAGAGGGCATTGATGGCCGCCGCGACACAAGCGGTGCCGAAGCTGATCGTAAATGCAACCAGCACCCGTGGCGAGGTGACGATTTCCCACAACGCATGACTCTCCAGCCGCAGACTCCAGGCAAAGGCCAGAGTCAGCGGCAAGAGCACGATCAATCCCAGGTAGAACAGGCTGATTCCCAAGGTGAGTGGTACCGGGGAACCATGACCAGAGATCCGATCGCACCACCGTCCATGCGCTTGCGGCGTGCTGCTCGGTCCCTGGAGCCCGCCGTCACGGGAGTGGGAGCTGTTCGTCGTGACGGCCACTGATACACAGCGATTCGGCTCGATTCTGGTCATGGCCCCGGTCCTTTCGATCGCGTCCTTACGGCGCGATCATCCGATCGAATTCGCCGCCATCGGCGAAGTGGCGCTGCTGCGCCGTGTCCCAACCACCGAACCGTTCGTCGATGGTGAACAGACGGATCTTGGCGAAACGGTTGGCCGCCTCGCCCGCCTTGTCCGGGGAGGCGGGTCGATAGTGATGTTTGGCGACGGTTTTTTGCCCCTCGGGCGTGTAGAGATAGTCCAGGTAGGCCTGCGCCACCTGACGTGTGCCATGCTTGTCCACCACCTGGTCCACCAGAGCCACCGGCGGTTCGGCCAAAATGCTTACCGAAGGGATCACCAATTCGAATTGATCCGCGCCCAACTCGTGAATCGCCAGATAGGCCTCGTTCTCCCAGGTCAACAGCACATCGCCGATTTTGCGTTCCACGAATGTGGTGGTGGCCCCCCGAGCTCCAGAGTCCAGAACCGGCGCATTCTTGAAGAGTCGTGTCACGAAGCCGCGCGCCTTGTCTGGGTCATCTTGATTTTTTTCAAGCGCATAGCCCCAGGCCGCCAGATAGTTCCAACGCGCGCCACCCGAGGTTTTGGGATTGGGCGTGATCACCTGGATCCCCTCGCGCACCAGATCGTTCCAATCGTGAATTCCCTTGGGGTTGCCCTTGCGCACCAGAAACACGATGGTCGAATGGTAAGGGGCGCTGCGATTCGGCAACCGTTCGCGCCAATTCTCGGGCAGCAGTTTCGCCTTGCGGGCAATCGCGTCGATGTCGAACGACAGCGCCAGCGTCACCACATCCGCCTCCAATCCGTCGATCACCGCACGGGCCTGCTTGCCCGAACCGCCATGCGACTGCTTGACGGTCACCGTGTCGCCACTCCTGGTTTTCCAGAACTCGGCGAACAGGCCATTGTACTCTTTATAAAGCTCGCGGGTTGGATCA
Source organism: Magnetococcales bacterium (assembly GCA_015231775.1). Taxonomy (GTDB): domain Bacteria; phylum Pseudomonadota; class Magnetococcia; order Magnetococcales; family Magnetaquicoccaceae; genus Magnetaquiglobus. The sequence continues at coordinate 14,801 of JADGAY010000047.1, forward strand.
TACGAGACGTTGAGCAGCGTCACCTCACCGGCCAGCACCTCGGCCACCCCCAGAACCATGGCCCACAGAGCCACCCACACCCAGAACCGATCAACCCGCTTGAACCATCCTTGATTCCTCATGATACACCTCCACGCTCATTCAATTATTAAAGTTGTTGCATCACACCTCCTTTATCCGTCCAGGATGAGGCGAAGCCCTTCCGCGCGGCACGCCTGCACCTCGCGGAAGGTCATCCGCATCACCCGATGATCAGTCGCATCGACACGGCATCGGCAGACCGGCGATCTTCAAGGCCTGCATGAACGGCCCGCACGGATAGAGGGTATAGAGATAACGCACGTTGGCCCGCTCCTTGCCCAACCGCTCCCCCACCCGCTTGAGCAGATCCCTTATCATCGGCACGACCCGATTGTTTTCATGATAGTCGCGCAGAATGTCGATGATCGCCCAGTGCTCTTCGGTCATCTCCAACTGTTCGCGCCGGGCGATCTCGATGGCCACCTCGGGGCACCAGTCGTTGGGATTTTCCAGAAAGCCGCTCATGTTCAATGGGTAGGTATGGCCTTGCACCGTCAGACTCGTCATCGTTCGCTCTCCTTTCCTTGCAATCGAAATGGTGGATACGCGCCAAAATCCCCGATTGATAGAAGCAGGGCTTGTGCGTTTATTGTGCGATGCAGGATAACAGAGACCAAAAATAAATGATAATAATATAAAAATATATTATAATCTCAAACAATGCTAAAATGGTGTTTTTAACGGATTTTACTTGTTGAATTACAGGCGGCACGCGCCGCCAGAAGGGGAGGGAACACGCGAACCCTTTTGGATTCGAGGAAGGAGGGCGGGGTCAAGGAGCCGAATCCAAACCCTGTCAAGCGGACGAGACGATCACGGGTGGGGTGGTGATGCAACCGCCTCCCCGTCCACGCGGGCGAAGCCGAAGCCGTTGCGACCATTCTGCTTGACCGTGTACATCGCCATGTCGGCATGTGCGAGCAGGGTGTCGATGCACGACCCATGTTCCGGATACAGGGCGATGCCGATGCTCACGCCGATGGAGCAGGAGGTGTCGAGGATCATGAACGGCTCAACCAGAGCGTGGACGATCTTCTCGGCCACGATGGCGATGTTGAGCGGATCGTGCAGAGCATCGATCAACAGGGCGAACTCATCCCCGCCCAGACGCGCGAGCAGGTCCGAGCCGCGCATGGTGTTGCGGATGCGCTGCGACACTTGTTGGAGCAACTGATCGCCCGCGGCGTGGCCCAGTGTGTCGTTGACCTGCTTGAAGCGGTCCAGGTCGAGCAGCAGCACCGAAAAGGTGCTATCGGTGCGGTGGGCCTTGGCGAGCAGTTGCAGGGCGTGTTCGCGGAACAGCATGCGGTTGGGCAGGCCGGTCAAAACGTCGTGGTGGGCGAGGCGTTGGAGATCCTCTTCCATGCGTTTGCGTTCGATGACGCCGGCCAGGGTATTGGCGATGGTGTAGAGCAGGGCGATCTCGTCCGGATTTCGCGCGTGTCCGGGATCGAGCCGCAGCAGCAGCACCCCCAGGGGCTGTTCGGAGGAGAGGATCGGTACGCAATAGTGACGATGCGGCTGGGGATCCGGGTGGTCGATCACATGACGAGGATCGTCGTCGCCGGCAAAGAGGATCTCGCGGGTTTTCAAGGCCGCGCCGCACAGGCAGATCCCTTCGGGCACCCAGGCGCAGTGGGCTTGTTCGAGATCGGAAAAGCCGATCTCGGCGGCCAGTCTCAACCCGCCATGCTCCTCATCCATCAGGAACAGCGCCGCGTCGTTGTTCCACGCCTTGAGCCAGGGGATGGCGCGGATGATGCGCAGCGCGGTCAGGAGATAGTCCTGCTGGGACATGGGGATCAACGAGGTTTCCAACAACGCGTTGAGCGCGATGCGCGACATGATGCCGCGCATGTCGGCGTTCTCCAGTCGGTCGAGGTTGGCGGCCAACACATTGACCATGGAGCCGATGTCGTCCAACTGATCGCCATTGCCCAACAGCGGCACGCGACGTGTATAATCCCCCTCGGCGCAGCCTTGCAGAGCGTGGACGATCTGGCGCGAGCGTCCCACCAGCCAACGCAGGAAAAACAGGATCCCTCCGCCCAGCATCATGGGGGCCAGGATGGAGACCAGGATCAGGATGGCGTGATTGGCCTCCACCACGCGGCGGGCATCGGCGGCGATCTCCCCCCGCAGCAATCCCGCCGGCGAGGAGAGACGCTCCACGTCTCGCAACACCTGGCTTGCCGACACCTCCATGCGCATGCGCGCATCGCGCATGGCCGCGTTTTCGTCGAAGAGGGCGTGCAGCAAGTCCTGGAGCGACTCGGGGCTATCGGTCAGCAGCGGCGGCAGACGCGCGAAGTGCTCCCGCAAGCTGGTGAGGAGCGGGGTCAACCCGGAGTCGGCGCGCACCGATTCCTCCAGCCGCGCCAGGGCGGCGCGCATCTCCCCGAAAGCCTGTTCGATGCCGTTGTCGCGAATGTTGATCAGTTGATCCTGCTCCCGCTCCATGATCAACTGCCGACTCAACAGCGCCAGGGTCAGGCTGGCCTGACGAATCTTGTCCGCGGCCTCGCGCACGTCGGAGTTGGTGGACAACCCGCGCTCCCGGATCAGACGACGACTCGCATCGTCCCACACATCCCGCATCAGTAGCGGCTCGAGCTGACGCCGGGCCCGCTGTGTCTCCAGTCGCGCCTTGCCGGCCAACGCCTCGGCGATGCGGATCATCTCTCCGGCATCGCTCTCCACCTGCCCGATGCGCGTTTCCAGGGTGGCGGTGAGCGCCCGCCAACGTTCGTGCAACAAAGAGAGCGCCTCATCGGCATCGAGCAGTTGCTCGAAATGGCGATCCAACGCACCAAGGATCTCCCGGGAGGCCGGAAACCGTTCCAACAGTTTATCCAGATCGTGGCGCTCGGCGTGGAACTCCGCCTCCAGGGTGGCACGGGAAGGGAGGCGATTCGGTTCGAGATGAATCTCCGGGGTGGTGGGCACATGGCGTCGCTCGGCAACGCGCATCACCACCAGCACCATGCCGCGTACCGCCTCGCTGACCGGAAACGCCTCCTCGAGCAGCTCTTCCTGATAGCGCGTCAGCCTCTGATTGGAAACCCAGGCCACGGTGGTCAACAGCAGGATGGCCGTGACGCTCAACACCCCCAACCCGACCAGCATCCGTCGAATGCTCAAGGTGAGTCCATGCCCCCGGAAGAATCCGTTCCACGGCATGGTGTTGTTTTCCGGCTCCATGCTCCTCAATCACCTTTCTTTCCAATCCAGTGGGACGAAGCGGCCCGCGCGAATCACGGTCAGCCAGACACGGTGACTGGCCTGATGGGCTTCATGACCCAGGTGCAAGGGCGATCCCATGCCGATATCCACGTCACCCAACCCCTCGAGTGCCTCCAACAGCTCCAGCCGGGTGGGCGATGGCCCCGCTTTTTCCAGTCCGGTGGTGAACAGACGCGCGGCCAGATATCCTTCCAGTGACAGATAGCCGGGTTGCAGGCCAGCCGCATGCATGAGACTGCGGTAGTCCCGCAAAGCCGGGGCATCGTCCTCCGGGGAGGGGACCACCTGGGAGACGATCACCCCTTCGGCATCCTCGCCCAGCTCGCGCGTCAGGGATTCGCCGCCTACGAACGACACGGCCAGAAACAGGGTTTCGGGCAGCTCCTTGCTGGCCAGGCGAATGAAGGCCGCGCACGGTTTGTGGGAACCGACCAGAATGATGGCGCGCGGCGGCGTGCGTGCGGCCAGGATGACGCTCAACCCCTCTTCGACATTCAAGGTGTTGCGAGTGTAGCGACCATGCGGCAACGCATCGGCCTCCGCGTAACCGAAGGCGCGCAGGGTCTCCACGGCGCCGTGATGCCCATCGTCGCCGAAGCTGTCGTTCTGGGTGAAGAAGGCGATCCGTTCGGGCGGAATACCCTGTTCCAGGAGTCCCCGGACCATGGCCGCGGTCTCCTCCCGGTAGCTGGCGCGGAAGTTGACGACAAAGCGGTCCGGGGGCTGGCGACGCAGCAGGGCGGCCCCGCTGTATGCGCCGAAAAGAGGCGTTGACTGTTTCTGAACGATCGGCACGGTGACGACTGCGGTGGGCGTTCCGGTATTGCCGATCAGGGCGATGACCTGCTCTTGCGTGATCAGTCGTCGCACGTTGGGTGCCGTCCGCCGGGGTTCGTATCCATCGTCGAGGGCGATGAGGCGCAACGTGTGACCGTGGATGCCGCCCGCTTCATTGACCTCCTGGAAACGGGCCTCGATTCCCTGCCGCATGCCGATGCCTAAGGCGGACGCATGTCCGGTGAGGGCCGAGGAGTTCCCCACCTTTATCTCCCCGGCCCGTGCCGTCGGGCCCCACTCCGCGCCAAGTGGGATGATCCCGATCAGCAAGATGGAGATCCACGCACGGATCGTGATCCGTCCGTTTGACCTCATCTCCGGACATGCAACGCATTGTCCCCCCCGTGCCATCCATGCACCTCCAACGCGCCCGCTTCCCACGTCTGGCAACCGGACAAACCAAGAACCCACCCTAGGCGGGATGTTCCCTGATCCGCATGGGCCATCCAGTCAATGTCAGATGGCTCATGCTTCCGGTGTTCAATGACGACCCCTCAATTTTGCAAGTCTAGCATGTTAGTCCCGGTTTATTTAATAACCATTTACGATAACCATATATCCGGATGGCAAAAACGTGCGTCGGATGGCGATCTTGCGCCTCATGCCGACTTGACGTGCAGGCCGCACTCCTTGCTGACCGGATCCTCCCACCACCAGCGACCGGCACGCAGATCCTCGTTGGCGCCGATCGCCCGCGTGCAAGGGGCGCAGCCGATGCTGGGGAAATTCTGGTCGTGCAAGGTGTTGTAAGGCACCTGATGGGTGTGAATGTAGCTCCAGATCTCGTCCTGGCTCCACTCCAGCAACGGATTGAATTTTTCCAGTTGGTGGACCGGATCCCAGGCCCGCATCTCCAGTCCGGCACGGGTCACCGCCTGCTCGCGCCGCAAACCGGTCACCCAGCTTTTGGCCCCCGTCAGGGCCCGCCGCAGCGGCTCAACCTTGCGGACCTGACAGCAGGCCTTGCGCAAGTCGATACTTTCGTAGAATGCATTCGGTCCATGACTGTTCAGATGCGCCTCCAACAGATCGTGGCGCGGGGAGTGGATCAGGATCGGACGTCGATAGCGGAGCAACGACCGGTTCATCACATCATAGGTCTCCTCATGCAGACGACCGGTATCCAGCGTGAAGATCTGAATCGCCAATTCGTTGCGCACGATCAGATCCAGCACCACCTGATCCTCGGCCCCGAAACTGGTGGAAAATCGCGCCGGTGCCACCTTCTCGGCGGCCAGATGCAACCATTGAACCGACTCCTGAATTTTTTCAAGCATACCCATGATACAACACTCCTTGATTCCATAATGGTGGTATCTTCCCAACACGCGCCTGATGGCGCAAATTTCAACATCGCAGTTCGAATCAACCCTTACGCCACCTCCTTCCAACTCTCCCCGATCACCGGGGTGCGAGGCCCGAAGGTACCGGCCAGGTTGTGCCCATCATCGACCATCGGCAGAGAGAGGAAGGAGGCCGACAGATAGGCACTCAGATAGAGCGTGGGATCCTCGCGACACCACAACTCGGCCAACTGGCCGATCCACCGATCCAGATCCGTCAAGAACCGGGTCAGATCGCCCCACTCCGAGGCCTGTTCCAAGGCAAGCTGCCGCTCGCTCAGATCCGCGAACGCCGCTACCAGGGGGGTGGTGAAAGTCGGCTTGCGCAAGGCGTTGAAGGCCAACTGTTCCAGGCTCAACTCCAAAAGGGAGATCGGCAGACGGGACGGGGCCAGCAGGGTGCCCCCCAATCCGACGAGAATCTCCCGCGTGGTTGACAAGAACGGCTCCGTCTCGCCCGCCTCCAGATGGGCATGACAACAATCCCGCTCGTGCGCGGCACGCGAGAAGGCCATCTCGACATTGACGCGCCGGCTGCCCATGCACTCGTTGAGTCCAGTCCGCTGTTCGAATCCGGAACGCGCTTGCTCGAACTCGGCCTGACGCGACGCCTCCTCCGGAGAGATCTCCTCCAGATCACGTATCAGATCCATCAACGCGTCATCGGTTTGATCGCCGATCCAGGAGGCAAATCCATTCCCGGTCATCCCGGATTCCGCGAAGGCCTTCTGGATGCGCGCCACGGCCCTGGGCGCGCTGGCGGCAGGTATTGATCCGATGCACCGCCCCAACAGGCTCGAACCGCTTCCCCTTCCACCCACCAGCAGCCGATAGAACGGCAATGGAATGCCATGAGGACGCCGAATCTCGCCCGAAAGTCCGATGTCGCATACATCCGAATGGACGCATCCGTTCGGGCAGCCGGAAACCCGCACCTTCAGGTCGAACACCCCTCCAGTCAACTGGCGCGCCAACAGCGGTGCTGCGGTCAAACCGAGATTGCAGACCGCCGATCCCACGCAGGCCGTCACATCCTCTCCGACCCTGGGACGTGACAGTCCCAATCCAGCCAGGCGCTCCTCCAACTCCATCGCCCGTGACACCGGAACACCGACCATCAACATGTTCATATCCGTGGTGACCCGAACTTCGGTCAAATCCAGCTCCTCGGCCAACGTAGCCAATCCGCGTAACTGTCGCGGAGTCAGATCGCCCAGGGGAACCCGCACCGGCACCGCCCACAGTCCCGGTTGCCGTTGAGGGGTTGCCTCCCGGCCCCAAGCGCGTTGCACTTCCGATGTTTCGGGTGGGTTGGACCACGCCCCAGGAAAAGAGATGGACACCCCGTCGAGCTGGCCAGCACGACGCAACGCCTCCCGGTAATGGCCGAGTACCGTCTCCTCGTCAAAACGTTCCCAAAGAAACTTCAGACGTGCCCTGGACTTCTTCTCACGGTCCGAATAACGGTGATGCACGCGCAACACCGCCTCCACCACCGGAATCAGAAGTG
>JADGAY010000267.1 GCA_015231775.1 Magnetococcales bacterium
GCATGGTGCCTGGAGTCCAGGTGACGGGCGCGGCCCCGTGTTCGTCCGGGGTGGCGTCATCCTCGCCGGCCAGGGCGAACTCCGGCGAGGGTTTGGTGATGAATCCCGCGATCAGAGCCGCCGTTTTTTTGCGGACCAGTTCCGCATCGTCGTACTGGTCAAGCTCGTGCAGTTTCACCAGCGCCTGGGTCAACCACGGCTCGCCCCGGATCTGGCCGGGCCGCAACGGGCGGAACAGATGGATCACCTCCGAGGCCGGAATCGGCAGCGGATCGCCAAACAGACCGGCCCCCATGACCCGCTCGCCCGGATGCTCTCTATAAAGATGATAGGCGACACGCCTGCCGATGCGGTCGAATTCGATGCCGGCACGGATGCGGTTGCCATTGGGCAGGTCGCGATTCAAGGTGAAGGGGAGATGCTCCGGCTCCAGCAACTGGATTTGCAGCGGCACAGCCAGCCCGTCCCCTGGACTGCGATCCCGCAGACGAGCCAGCACCTCGCCGCCCTCCACCATGGCCCGGACCGCCAGAGCCTGCAGACCGTAAACTCCCTGCACGCCGTGGGCGTCCGCCTCGCGACCCCACTCTTGCCACAACGCATGCACCCGCTCCTTGAAGGCGGCATCGGAGTGGGTGGAACGCGGCTTGATGCCGGTTCCGACAAGGTTTGCGACCAGGGAGTCCACCCCGTTGAATGCCCAGGCGTTGCGCCGGACCAGATCCCGCGCGCGGGAGCGCATCAAATTCGCATCGCGAAACAGCAGCGCATTGGCCCCATCGGAACCGGGAAACCAGTTGCCCAGACGACGACCCGAAGCGGCGGCCTCGTAGCCGGCGGCTTTGCGGGAGGGCATGCCGCCACCGAAGAGTCTGCGCCAGAATCCCATGCTCACAGATCCTTGTCGCTGCGCACCCGCAGGTGTCTCAAGATGCGGCCATCGCGGGCACGGGCCATCTCTCGCTCCAAAAGCTCCAGGGCGGTGCGCGCCTGGGTCAGATCGAACTCCACGCTCTTGTCCCCATGGGTGACGCGCCGCTGGAGGGACTCCAACCGCTCCAGCAGACGGTCCCGGCGGATTTGCAATTCGGCAAGCGTGGCCATGATCGAGCCTCCGGATCTTCTGGAACGCATGAGAGTGCGGTATGCTGTTGCGTGTCCACCGAATCCTCGGTGGACCGCTCTCCTGGACCGTCGGGGAAACCATGCCCTTCGCCACACCATCCACATCACCGCTTGCCGATGACGATCCGGCCCTGGCAGTCTTGCGGCGCCATTTCGGCTACGAGGCATTCCGTGGCTTCCAGAAGGAGGTCATCGATCATGTGAACTCCGGGGGCGATGCCGTGGTACTCATGCCCACCGGCGGGGGCAAGTCGCTCTGCTACCAGATCCCATCCTTGTTGCGGCCCGGCGTCGGCGTGGTGGTATCGCCGCTCATCGCGTTGATGCAGGATCAGGTGGGGGCGTTGCGCCAGAATGGCATCCGGGCCGCCTTCGTCAACTCCAGTTTGAGTGGACGCGAGGTGTGGCAGGTGATCAATCAGGCGCGCGCCGGCGCGTTGGATCTGCTCTACATGGCCCCGGAGCGGATTGTGCTGGACTCCTCCCTGACGCTGCTCGACGACATCCCGGTGGCGCTGTTCGCCATCGACGAGGCCCATTGCGTCTCCCAGTGGGGACACGATTTCCGACCGGACTACCTGGGCCTGTCGGTGCTGGCCGAACGGTTCCCCGACGTGCCCCGCATCGCCCTGACCGCCACCGCCGATGTTCCCACCCGGAGCGAGATCGTCGGGCGTTTGCGGTTGGAGCGCGCCAGGATGTTCGTCGCCGGTTTCGACCGGCCCAACATTCGCTACCTGGTCACCCCCAAGGAGAACCCCAGGCAACAGTTGAAACGGTTTCTGGAATCCGAACACCCAGGCGACGCGGGGATCGTCTATTGTCTGTCGCGGGCCAAGGTGGAGGAGACCGCCGCCTGGCTGGTCCAGCATGGCTGGAAGGCCTTGCCCTATCATGCCGGACTGGATTCCGAGGTGCGGCGTCGCAATCAGCAACGCTTTCTGTTCGAGGATGGCGTCGTGGTGGTGGCCACCATCGCCTTCGGCATGGGTATCGACAAGCCGGATGTCCGTTTCGTCGCCCATCTCGATCTGCCCAAGAGCCTGGAGGCCTATTACCAGGAGACGGGGCGCGCCGGACGGGATGGTCTGCCCGCCAACGCCTTCCTCACTTACGGCATGGAGGATGTGGTTCTGCTGCGCCGCCTGATCGAAAGTTCCGAAGCGGAGGAGCGGTTCAAGCGGCTCGAGATGCGCAAACTGGACGCCCTGCTCGGCTACTGCGAAACCACCTCCTGCCGGCGTCAGGTACTGCGAAACCATTTCGGGGAGAGTGCGCCAACCACCTGCGGCAACTGCGACACCTGTCTCTCACCGGTGGAGAGCTGGGATGGCCTGGTGGCGGCACAGAAGGCGTTGTCCTGCGTCTTTCGCACCGGTCAGAAGTTCGGCGCGGTCCACCTGATCGACGTGCTCCTCGGCAAACAGACCGAGCGGGTGCTGAAGTTCGGCCATCAGCAAATCAGCACCTTCGGCATCGGCAAGGAGTTGTCTTCCGGCCAGTGGCGTTCGGTTTTTCGTCAACTGGTGGCGGGAGGCTTTCTCTCGGTGGACGTGGAAGGGCACGGCGGCCTGCATCTGAACGAAAACAGCCGTCCGATCCTGCGTGGAGAGACGCCGATTCTCTTCCGCAACGACCCCATCCCAGGTACGGCCTCCCGCGGCAAGGAGCGCAAAACCGAAAAAAAGCAGGAGCGCACGCGCGTTGCCGCAACCCCTGTCGCACCCTCCGAATCGAACCTCTGGGAGGCCTTGCGTGCCATGCGCATGGAACTGGCCAAGGAACAGAGCGTTCCGCCCTATGTCATTTTTCACGATGCCACCTTGCGGGAGATCGTGGAGGAAATGCCCACCACCCTGGATGAGTTGGCCGAGATCCATGGCGTGGGATCCAGCAAACTCAAGAACTATGGCGAGCGCGTTCTGCAGGTGGTTGCCGCCCATGGCGGGTGAAACCGACTGCCGTCATCCCATCCAAGGTGAGTGATAGATCCGGCGTTTGGCTTTCGGCATGAAGGATCGGGCCGGTTTCTCCTCCATGCCTGGGGTTGGTTCCTTGAGCGGGATCTCCAGAATCCTTTCGGCCTCCTTGTTCAACATCAACCCCATGGCGACCAATCCCTGAAGCGCGGCCATGCTGTACACCCTGCAGTCGAGCGCCTCGTTGCGATCCCCGTCGCGCTTTTTCCACTCCCGGATCGGA
>JADGAY010000268.1 GCA_015231775.1 Magnetococcales bacterium
TATGGTTTGGCCGGCTATTTCACCGCCGTGCGCAACTGGTCGGGCAATCTGCACTTCGGCAATCTGGTCACCTTGAGCATTGCCATGGGATTGGGGGTGGACTATTCGATCTACATGGTTTCCAGGCTCAAGGAGGAGATGGAAATGGCCGACGGGAACTGGCAACAGGCGCTCTTCAACACGCTGATATCCTCGGGATCGGCGGTCATCGTCTCGGTGATGGTTCTGTTGGGGAGCCTGATTCCCTTGTTGGGCACGGAGCTTGGCAACACCTGGGGACTTGGGATTTACATTGGCGAGGCGTTGGTGGTGGATGTCTTCACCTCTCTGACGCTTCTGCCGTTGTTGGTCTATTGGTTGAAGCCGAAATATGTGTTCAACGATGCGACGCAGCAGGGGTGATGGTTTAGGTGTCGCCATGCTTTATTGTCGCGAAGGTCCCCGGCGGAGGTTCGGAGGCAGAGCCTCCGAGACTTTTCTTTTGATTTTAGCGCGCTCTACCAAAAAGCGATTTTCACGCCTTTTGTGAAAATCGCTTGCGCGCAGCCTTGGTTCCAATGAACTGTTTTGCGGTTTGTGCAAAACAGTTCATTGGAACCCTTGCCAGAACCGGAACAGGTCGCCGGAGGCGGCTTGTTTTCCTGGGCAATTCGCCGTGAGTCGTTGCCAAAAAGCGGCAACGACTCACGGCACATGAGACAACGCGCGCTGCGCGATTTTTCGCAAAAATCGCTTATCGTGTAAAGCGCGCAAAAGTCAAAATACTAAAAAATAAAGACAAAAACCAAACCTCGGGGCTTTGCCCCGCACCCCACCAGGGGCCATTGGCCCCTGGATCCCGCCAGTTTTAATCTCTTCATCCCCCTGCTCAGGCCGAATCCCGCACCAACCCAATGATGCGCGTCTGATCCGCGTCGGAAAGCTCCGGATAGATCGGCAGACACAACACCTTGAGCGCCATCTCGTTGGCCACCGGCAGATTCGCCGGACTGGCGGAGGGAAGATTGCGATACATCGGCATGTTGGAGATCAACGGATAGAAATAACGCCGGGTGATGATGCCGTGGGCGCGCATCTTGAGGTTCAAATCATCGCGACTCAAACCATACCCCGGCTCGATCAGAATCGGGAAGTGCGGGTAGTTGTGCTCCGCGCCGGGCTGGATCTGGACGAGCCGAATGCCGGGGATCGTGGCCAACTCCCGACGATAACGGGCGTCGATTGCCTGACGCCGCGCCTGGGCCAGATGGAGATGCTCGAGGGAGAGCAGACCAAAGGCGGAACTGACCTCGTTGAGCTTGCCGTTGATCCCCGGCGCCACCACGGTCACCTCGTCGGCGAAACCGAAATTTTTTAAATGATCAATCCGTTGCTTGGTCTTCTCGTCCGGGCAGACGATGGCCCCGCCCTCGAAGGTGTGGAAGATCTTGGTGGCGTGGAAACTGAGAACCGACAGATCCCCATGCCGCAACAGACTCATCCCCTGGTGACGGACCCCGAAGGCATGGGCCGCGTCGTAGATCACCCGCAGGTTGTACAGATCGGCGATGCGCCCGATGTTGGCCACGTCGCAGGGGGTGCCGTAACAGTGGACCGGCAGGAGGGCGGTGGTGTGGGGGGTGATGGCCACCTCGATGCGTTCGGGATCGAGATTGAGGGTGTTGGGGTCGATGTCCACGAACACCGGTTTGATGCCGTTCCAGAGCAGGGAATGGGCGGTGGCGACGAAGGAGAAGGGGGTGGTGATCACCTCGCCGGTGATGCGCAGCGCCTGAAGCGCCACCACCAGGGCGATGGTGCCGTTGGCGAACAGGGCGATGTGCTCGACGCCCAGATGCTGGCGCAGCGCGGCCTCGAATTTCTGGTGGAACGGACCGCAGTTGGTGAGAATCTGGTTCTCCCAGATCTCCTCCAACAGCGGCACGAACGATTCCAGGGGTGGCAGATAGGGCCGGGTGACGTAGATCGGGGGGGGTTCGTGACTCATGGGGCGGATTCCAAGGGGGTGATCGGGGCGTCGGGCAGGGCGCAGACCGCGTAGAGGGAGGCGGACAGATCTGGATGGCTCTTGGCCAGGGCGTGACAGGCCTCCAGATAGGCCGGGGTGATGATCCCCTGGGCAAGCGCCTGATCGAATTGATAATTCGCGAAGGGTTTGACCAGAATGCCGCCGTGATCGAGAATCCGGTAGCCGGCCTGACGCAGATGCAGCAGGAGCAGATCCAGGGCATAGGTGCGTCGGTGACCGTGTTGGGCCTCGGCGGGGGTGACGGCGGTATGGTGGTCGATGAGCCCCATCTCGGTGGCGATCTGACGCGACAGGGCGCGGGCGTTGGGCACCGCCACGAACAGTCGTCCATTCGGGGTCAGCCAGTCACGCATCCGCTTGAGATCCCCAACCGGGTCATCCAGGTGCTCCAGGGTGTGGATCAGGAACACCTGATCAAAGGCGCGGTCGAAACGGGCCTCGGCAAAGGTGGCGGTGATCACCTCGACCCGCTCCGGGAAGCGGGCGCGCACCCGGTCCGCCAGATCGCTCGCCGCCTCGATCACCGTCATGGCGTCAAAGTACGCCAGCAACTGGGCGGTCATGTCACCCAGATAACAGCCAAGCTCCAAGGCGCTCGACCGGTTGGTGAAATGGGGCGCGAGGCGCTTGAGAAGGTAGTGGCGGATGATGCCGTCGAAGTCGTAGGCGTAGAGCCTGCCGAGATTATCCTGGTACTCCTGGTTGTGATCGCGGGTGGTCATGGGGGTCGCCGTTGGGTTGGAATGGAGTCACGGAATCTTTTGCGCTTCGCAGATCAACTCGCCGTGAAAGGGACGCTGTTCCAGATCGTTCAACTCGGGAAGGGAACTCTGGCGCCACGGCAGCCACTTGACCAGCGGGAAACCCGCCGCGTTCAGTCTCCGCGTCAGCTCCTCGGCATCCATCACATAGCGATGGCCCCAGGCGCGCATCCCCTCGTTCATCAGATCGCAAGGAGACCACCCTTGGGCGGCGAAATCACCCAGATCCTTTCTCAAGTACATGTCGATCAGAACCCGCAGATCCGGCGTGGAGAGGCGCAGCACCCCACCGGGCAGCAGCACGCGGTGGATCTGACGCAACAGGGCCAGGATGCCGTCGGCGGTCAGATGTTCCAAAAAGTGCTCGGAGTAGACGTATAGGACGCTGTTCTCCAGAAACGGCAGGGGGGTTTCCAGGTTGTGACAGAAGACATTCGGCGCGGGCTCGAGATCGATGTTGATCCAGCCGGGCAGGATGTTCTTGCCGCACCCCAAATGCAGCCGCAGGCCGTTGACCGGGATGGGGGCG
>JADGAY010000048.1 GCA_015231775.1 Magnetococcales bacterium
CGGGCGTCGAAATCCTCGCCGCCCAGAAAGGTATCCCCATTGGTCGCCCGGACCTGGAACACGCCGGAACCAATGGTGAGGATCGAGATGTCGAAGGTACCTCCCCCCAGATCGAAGACCGCGATGGTCCGGCCATCGCAACCCTCCTGCCCGTGGGCCAGCGCGGCGGCGGTCGGCTCGTTGAGAATGCGCGCCACCTCGAGCCCGGCGATCCGTCCCGCGTCGCGGGTGGCCTGACGCTGCGCCTCGTTGAAGTAGGCCGGTACCGTGATCACCGCGCGGGAGACCGGCTCACCGAGCTGCTCCTCGGCGATCTGCTTCAACCGTTGCAGCACGATCGCCGCGATCTCGGCGGGGGCCACGCTTTCGCCATGGACTTCAACCCCGGCGTCACCGTTCTCCAGGGCCACGACCCGATAGGGGAGACGCGCCATGTCGCGCTGGATCAAGGGATCGGCAAAACGGCGTCCCATCAGCCGCTTGATGGCCGACAGGGTGTTCTCGGGATTGACCAGCATCTGCCGCTTGGCGCTCTGTCCCACCCGCCGGGTGCCGTTGGGCGCGAACGCCACCAGGGAGGGGATGGTCCGCTCTCCATCCGGATTGCTCAACACCCGCACCGCGCCATTTTCCAGCACGGCCACGCAGGAGTTGGTGGTACCCAGGTCGATGCCGATGATCCTTGACATGCCGTTTCGTCCTTCGTGGTCACGTGTTCTTGCCGCCCCGGCGTTGTTCGATGGAAATGCCGAATTTTCAATCAATAATCGATTGCAGCAAGAGTGCCAAGTTGTTTTGGTAACCGATTCAAGGAATTGTGAACGGGTGTCAATTCAAGGGGATATCCTGGCAACCGCGCGCTTTCCTTGAGCTGCAACGCTGCCCAGGGGCATACGGGTCGCGCATGGGGTGGATGGGCGATCTCATGACGCAAGAACAACCGCATCTCATCTCTTTTGGCATGAGGCGTTGCCTGTGATCGACCGTGGCGGCAGGTGATCCGTGGTCACGGGTGGCGCTTGCCGACGACAACGCGCGCCGGAGTGGGTGTCACCCGGCGGGATGGCGGGGGTTCAGCTCGACAGATGCGGGATGAAGATGAGAATCTCGGTGCTGTTTTCGTCCGGGGTGTTCATGCTGATCGTGCCGCGATGGGCCTCGACGATCAGACGGGCCGAATAGGTGCCCAGGCCCGTGCCGTCGGATTTTCCCAGGGTGACGTATTTTTCGAAGAATTTGGAACGGATCGCGGGTGGCACGGCGCCGGGATTGCGGATGCTCAGATGCAGGCCGCTGGCATCGACGCATTGCGTGACCTGGATGAGAGCACCATAGGGGGCGGCTTCCATGGCGTTGGTCAACAGGTTGTCCAGCACGCTTTGCATCAGGGTGCGTTCCCCGTGCGGCAAGGGGGCTTCGGGGGCCTGCTCGATGTGCAGCTTGAGCACCTGTTTCTTGTAACGGATCTGATTGGCGCGGATCTGTCGCCATGTGTCGATCATCGCCGACAGGTCCAACGCCTCGTACTCCAGGTGCAAGCCACCCTGTTCCAGGGCGATGAAGCGGGCGTGGGAGGTGATGAGTTCCAGGGCGCGGCGCCCGGTTTGCAGGGAGGAGGTCAGCAGTCTTTTGCGTTCCGGATCCTCCTCCAACGACAGCAGCAGATCGAGGACGTTGTGCAGGGAGCCGACCGGGCCGCGCAGATCGTGCAGAATCATGCCCAGGGCTCTCTCGCGCGAAAACTCGAGCTTTTTCTGGGCGGTCACGTTGCGATGCACGATCAGGAGGTGTTTGCCCCCAGCCCTTTGGCAGGGGCTGACGCTTACCTCGAACCAGCGATGTTCATCGGGGGCGTGACAGGAGTAGCAGACCGTGGGGGCGGGTTCATCCACCTTGTCGTCGAGGTGGTCGCGCAGGTGATGCAGGAGGAGTTTGGCCTCCCAGAGCTGGTTGTTGGCCTGGAGGGCCTGGGAGCAGATCTCCAGATAGTTGGCGCCCACGTAGTCACCGACTCCGCCGTTGTGGGCGGAGAAGGCGCTCCAGGCGTTATTGACCGCGACGATGACGCCATCGGCGTTGAGCAGGGCCCAGTGGACGCCGCAGAGCGATTCGATGATCTCCGGTACGGGATTGGGTGTCATAGGTGGTCTGTCCCTGGATGATTTCGTCGAGAGAACCGTGTCGATCGCATCGTCAGTCACCCGTTTTCAAATGACCTCCGTGGCAACGTTCCACGGGAGGAGGCAGGAGATTTCCATCCCGCATGTGGGTTAGGATGCGTCAATCCTGGGGAGAAAATCAACCAGGAAGATCCATTCACCCCTCTTCGATCCGGTACTGGCGCAGCTTGTTGTGCAGGGATTGGCGGGTGATCTCCAGCAACTCGGCGGCGCGGGCCTTGTTGCCGCCCGCCTGGCGCAGCGCCTGGGCGATGAGATCGATCTCCAGCCGTTTGCGTTGTTCGGGAAGGGAGAGGGTGTCGGGAAGGCGCGGGCGGGCGCCGGGCGTGGAGGGACGCGACTCCAGCAGCGCGGCGGAGCAGTGCGCCGAGGTGATGAGTTCCCCGTCCGGGGTGAGGGCCACCAGGCGCTCCACCTCGTGCTCCAACTGGCGCACGTTGCCGGGCCAGGGGTGGGACTCGAACAAGCCGACCAGCTCCGGTGAGAAGCCCCGCGGACGCTTCTTGAAGCGCGTGCTCACCTGGTCGAGGAACAACAGCATCAGCGGCAGGATCTCCTCGCGCCGCGCCCGCAGCGGCGGCAGATGGATGTCGATGGAGAAGAGCCGAAAGAAGAGATCCTCGCGAAAACGCCCCCCCTTCACCTCCTCGCGCAGATCCTTGCCCGAGGCGCTGATCAGCCGGAAATCATATCGATGCACCTTGCTCCCGCCCAGCCGCACCCCTTCCATCTCCTGGATGGCGCGCAGGAAACGCGGTTGGATCGACAGAGGCATCTCGGCGATCTCGTCCAGAAAGAGCGTGCCGCCGGATGCCTCCTCGAAGCGCCCCATGCGGCTGGCGGTGGCGCCGGTGAAGGCCCCTTTCTCGTGACCGAAGAATTCGCTCTCCATGAGGTTTTCCGGGATCGCCGAGCAGTTGACCGCCACGAAGGGGCGGGTCGGCGAGGCCCCGCCCCGTTCATGGATCAGACGGGCGATCACCTCCTTGCCGGTGCCGCTCTCCCCGGAGACGAAGACGTTGACCGGCAACGGTCCGATCTGGTTCACCAGGGCGAAGATCCGACGCATGGCCTGGCTTTCGGCGACGTAGCGCGCCTCGCCAAGGAGCGGATCGGCCACCCGTGCCATTTCGGCATGCATGCCGCGGGTGATCTCGACGATCTCCTCGGTGACGGCGTTGTGTTCGATGGAGAGTGCCAGGTATTTGACCAGTTGGTGCAGCATGGATTCGTCCGCGGGTGAGAATCCGGACGCATCCCGTTTGTTGAGAAGCTCCACCGCGCCGATGGCATAGTTGCCGGCCAGGCTCATGATCGGCACGCAGAGCAGATTGCGGGTGGTGTATTCGGTCTGTCGGTCGGCGATGGCGTGGAAACCATCCCGTGACTCCAGTCCCAGCCGCATCACGGTGCGACCCGTGGAGATCGCCTCCCCCACCACGCTGCCGCGCAGCGGCGCGATGATCGCCTTCTCCTTGAGGCCGGTGCCGAATTTGAGCCAGATCTTTTCGCTGCCCGAATCGACGATGAAGACGCTGCACCGTTCGGCATCGGTGAGGGGTGGGAGGATCTCCACGAAGAAACGCATCAACGCCTCGAAATCGTCCGGTCCCCAGGCGCGGTGTATCCGCTCCAGGAGCGACTTGAGGGTCTCCAAGCGTTGGGTGATCTCCGTGGAACGGTGCATCGGTTCTCCCGACGGCATGAGAAACGGTTGACCTCGACGCCTGATGGCGTGGCTGCAAGGTCTGTTTCGTCACATCGGGAGGAAATGTTTACCAGAATCTTAACCGGATGGGGGCAAACCTCCGCACCCCGGATCGTGGCGCGCGTTGATGGATGGTTTTTCGGTAAACAGGGATAGGCGGGACAAGCGACCGGCAAACCCGTGTGCCGATCACCCCGCCGCGCGCCGACGCAAGGAGCGACGCTGACGGCTGACGCCGCCGGGGGGCGGGGTGAAACGGGCCAACACGCCAAACACCTCGGCGACCGTCTCGGTGGGGAGTCGCAACTCCTGGGCGGTATGGTTGATTTCGGCCCCGGCCAGGGCCCGTTCGATGACGCGACGCATGTCGGTGGGCAGTCGCGCCATGCCGGTGTCGGTGGGCGGACGGAGGATGAAAATACGTCGCGCGCAGTTGGGATCCTGACAGAGATACCGTTGCTTGCCGTTGGGCTGCACACCGTATTTGACCACGTTCAAACCGTGACAATCGGGACAGCGCACATCCATGACCGCCATGGTGTCGTTCCTTCGTGGGGGATTGATTGTATAAACGAAATTCCAATGGGCTTTTTTCCAGCCGTCGGTTTCGAATCAGCGGGTGGTGATTAACGTAAAGCCAGAAACGTGCCATGATTTTCGGGTTGTGGATGCGAGGGATTGTCTGTTAGATTCGGAGTCGAGGATGGGCAGCTTTTGCCGGATTCAAGCCCGGAGGGTGGAAAAAGTTGCCTTCTCCCTGGACCTCTCCACCAAGAGGTCGAACGGGACCGGGGCGGACCTGTTTCCACCCCTCGGAGCAGTCAGTCAGGAGCGGCGATCAGCCTTGAGCCGATTGGGGAATCGATCATCATGGCCTCGGAGAAGAAAAAACGTCATCTTGCCATTCTGGCGCCCATGGGCAAGAGTTTCGAGAAGCTGTGGCGCACCGAAAAGCGGTTGATCTCCGCCTTTCGGGGTGGATTGGAACAATGGTCGTTCGGTCTGAATCTGGGGAGTCTGCACGAGGTCTATCAACGCGCGGAGATCGCCCGTCTGATCACGCGACGCGCGGGTAAACGTCGGCGTCGTCCTCTGTCGGATTCGGGCTGAGCCAGCCGGGAAGGCACGTACTGAGGAGGAATACGCCATGATGCCATCGCCCATCCGGGATTTGAACCATCGGATCTTCCGCGAAACCACCCTGTTCCGGGCGCTCTCCGACACGCAGGTGCAACGGGTGCAACGCACCATGCGGCAGATCCATCTGGAGGAGAACGAGGCGCTCTTTCACGCCCAGGAGCCGGCGGATCGCTTTTTCATCATCCTGAAAGGGCGGGTGAAGCTGTTTCATCTGGCGGTCAACGGCGCGGAGAAGGTGTTGCGCATCATGGGCCCAGGGGATGCCATCGCCCTGGCGGTGATGTTCATGGAGCAACCGGGCTACCCGGTCTTCGCCACGGCCTTGACCGCTTGCGATTTCCTGGCTTTTGATAACAAGACCTTTCTGACCATTCTGCGCGAGTCGCCGGATACCTGCTTTCGGATGATGGCCGAGATGAGCAAGCGTCTGCACGGCCAGCTCACCGAGATTCGCACCTTGAGCCTGCAAAGCGCGCCGGTGCGTCTGGCGCGCTATCTGTTGGCCAACAAGAGTCCGGGTACCGGACCGGTCGGGGGGATGGTGCGTCTGGACGCCTCCAAGCGGGTGATCGCCTCGCGGCTGTCGATTCAGCCCGAAACCTTTTCGCGCATCCTGGGTCGGTTGAGCAGGCTGGAGCTGATCGAGGTGAAGGGACGGGTGATCCAGATCCTGGACCAGACCGCATTGGAGAGCTTCATCGACGAGGAGCAACAGGGACAGGATAAAAGCCCGGCGTGAGGATGTGAAGAGACTTCTGATGGGGTAGAGCCGACATGAGTCTGATGCGGAGAAATCTGGTCCAGATCTGGGAACAACTCAGAGCCAAGAAGCCACAATTCAAGCAGTTTCTCGAATCCCTGCGCATTCAGAATCTGCGTGGTATCGCTGATTTGACCATCCCGTTCACCTACCCGGTCACGGTGGTGGCCGGTCCCAATGGTTGCGGTAAATCCACCGTGCTTTTCGCCTGCGCCTGCGCTTACGAGGTGGCTGGAAAACGCGATTACAGTCCTGCCTTCCTGTTTCCCAATCTCAAGCCCCAGAACGCTCCGGGCATGGCCGATCTCATGGTCAATCCCAGTTTCGAGTACCATTTTATCGAGTATGGCGTGCGTCCGTCCATGACCTGGCGGCGGCTTAAATCCTGGAGCAGAAGCTTCATGGGGCGCAAATCGGGCAAGCAACCGCAACGCGCGCTTTATTTGCGCACCCTGGCCAATTTGACCAGTCCGACCGAAGTTCGCAGCATTCTGCAAATCGGCAATCGGGATTTCACGCAAGAGGAGTTGGATGCCGATCTGATCGCGTTTGCCCATCGGGTAATGCCATTCAAGTATCAGAGTTTGCAACTGCTGAAGTTCAACGATAAAGAACTGTTGTTCGCCCAGAGGGAGGATACGTCGGCCTCTTATTCGGAGTTTCACATGTCTGCCGGGGAACGGGCCCTGCTGCGCATCTCCAAGGATATCTCCCGCTTGCAAGGTGCCCTGATCCTGATCGATGAGGTGGAGGCCGGCTTGCACCCTTACACGCAACAGCAGGTGATGCTGGAGTTGCAACGGCTGGCGCTGCGCAACGATCTGCAGATCATCGTGACATCCCACAGTCCGGTGATTCTGGAAAGTGTCCCCCCCGAGGCACGGCTGTTTTTGGAGAGAGTCGAGGGGGATGTCAAACTGCAACCGCCCTATCGGGATATTTTTCAGCGCGCTTTTTATGGCCGCCCGCAGAATCGATTGTCCATATTGTGCGAGGACTCGGTGGCCGAGGCCCTGATTCTCGGGGTTCTGGAGCGGATCAATCCCGAGTTGAACCTGACCCCGGATGATGTGTCGGTTGGGCGGGATACCGGAAAGGATCTGTTCCCCCAACATGTGGAGGCCTTGGGCAAATTCGGATTGTTGGATGCGTTCGTCTTTGTGCTGGATGGGGATGCGCGTTCCGTCGAGGGTAAACTGATCATGGCCGCGGAGCGTTACAATCGGGTGGTCAAGCCGCTGTTTCTGCCCGGAAGGGATCTGCCGCCCGAAGCGTGGATTTACCAGACCTTGGAGAAGCATGGCGAAGCGTATGCCCAGGTGTTGGGTGCGCCCAATTTCGTCGCCATACTACAGCAGTTGCGTCAGCAGTTCGACAACGCAGCCGACACCCCAACCAACATCGCCAAATCCCGGTATGTCACCCTGGCCGAAGATCTGCATCGCACGCCCGAGGAGCTTGCCCGCATGGTGGGAAGGATCGAATCCGCGCGGGGCGACATGAAGGTGTTCGCGGACGAACTGCGGGATGCCATCTCCAACTGGCGCAGCCGTTCGATCGGTTAGGACGACGCATCCACGGGTTGCGTTTTTTATCCCTCGTTTTTTCCAGCATGGCGATGATCGTCATGCGACCATCCGCCGCAAGCCCGCAACCTTTCCACCTGCTCCCTTTTTTGGATCAATCTCGGCTCACCGGCAGCGGACGCACGGGGGGTTCGCGTTCGATCGGTCTGTGCGGAACGGTGGGGATTGCGGCGGCGGCATCCCTGGAGGCTTCGGGCGGCCTGGGCGCGGCGCTGGCCGCTGGCGCGGGTGTTGGGGCCGAGGCGGCGGGTTGCTGCGCGAGGGTCGGCAGGGGCGCCTTGACCGGATCGGGAGCCGGCATGTGGATTACCAGATGGGTCGGCTGGGTGAGGATCGGCAAGGTGGGCGGAATCACCATCGGACGCCCGACAAAGGCTCCGGTATCCTGATAGTCGAAGAAGGAACGGGCCGTGTCCGGGTAGTAGATGTGCCTGGAACCGTTGGCCACGCTCTTTTCCGGCTTCTTGACGCCAGTCTTGTCCACGGAGGCGTTGCCGGCCTCGGCGTGGCTGCTCCAGAGGGCGAAAACTGCCGCGCCAAACCCGATCGCAAGCATCGGGAGCAGGGCGGAATGGGTGAGGTTCCTGGGGTTCATGGCGCGATTCCTCGGTTTTCTTGAATCAACCACGCCCGACGACCACCCTCACGGGGCCGTCGTCGGGCGCAAAGCTCATCTTGCGTGTTCCGCGCATGCGCGGGTAGGGGACTATTTCCTGGCCTCACCATACGCCGCGCTCACCGGGGTCACCACCTGCAGGCCGGGACTGGGCACCGCATAGTAGGCCACCGGCGCGGTCTCCATGCGCACCACGGGTTGCACCTGGGCCTGGGACTGGTTGGTGGTCGTCAGGGGCGAGACCGAGGAGTAGATCATGCCGCCGGAGCCGAAGGACGGGCTGTTGGCCGGGGGGAGGTTGACGGCATGGGCCGGGATCACATACGGGCGGGGCGCGCCGGAGTCCGACGAGGAGGCCATGGGATAGCCCTGATCGCGGGAGGTGCCATGAAACGCGGCGATCACGGCCAGCCAGCCGGCGGAGACCACCGCAGCCACGGCGGTGGTGGTCGGTTCGGCCTTGGCCGGCGCGGGGAGCGCGAGCAGGGCGGCGGCGAGGGTGGCCGTGCCGAGCAGCGACGGTTTGCGATGGCGGGTGGTGGTGAGGATCTTCATGTGGCGCTTCCCTTGTTAAAAATTACGAGTGTCGTGGGTTGAATCACGATCTTGGAGTATTTCCGGTTCGTCGTGTTCACCGCAAGGGGCGATTGGTCACGGGGATCGTGGCGGCGAGGTTCTTTTTCTCCTCGGGTGGTTGGAGCTCCGGCACGAGGCGCAAGGTTTGATTCCAACCGCCCGACGCTTCGCCGGGCTCCAGGAGCACCGGTTGCCGCAGATGATCGACCGGGGTGAAGTAATCCCATCTCCCCTGACTGGAGGGATCCCGCTGCCACCAGTAGTCCGAGGGGTGGGCATACCGTCCCGGACGAACATGCACCGCGATCTGATCGCCCGGCTGATGGGGCACGATGAACTCCCCTGCCGAGGCGACGCCGGCATCCAGGGCGAATAGCAGGGTGGCCACGGGTAGAATGAACTTGTGCATGGGTTGCGTCACTCCTTGTTCGGCGTCGCGCGTCGCGCGTGATCCTTACCAAAGGCTGAAATTCGAGCTGGCGAGGGGTGCTCTCCTTCCGGGCGTTTATTTCGGCGGCAGATCATCCCCAGGCGCCTGGGATTTCCTGGGCGCCTTGGCAACCGGTTTTTTTGCCTTCCTGGTCGCCTTCTTGGTCGCTTTCTTGGCTGGTGCGGCCTTCTTGACCTCGGGCTTGGGCTTCTCCTCGACCACCGGGGCTGGCTTGACCACCGGGGCCGGTTTGGCTTCGGCCACGGGCTGGGATTGGGGAACCTGGAAGCCCATTTTCGGCGGCTGGATCACGAACGAGGGTTGCTCCACCGTGATCGGGGCCTGGTGCATGATCACCGGCGGTTGCGGAATGGCCACCGGCGGATTGCCGACCCACACCGGCGGTTGGTTGACCACGATGGAGGGGCGTTCGATGGTGATCGGCGCTTGACGCACCACCGTGGATCCGGCGGGATAGCCGAGGGCATCGGTGGCGGGGGTGACGGACGGAGCCGGAGTGGTCACGGTGGTGCCGGCGGGGGCGCCGACCGGGCCATTGGCATGGGCGCCAGCCACGCCCGCAGGCATGGGGGTCTGCCAGGGCGAACCCGGAGGGAGCACGACCGGAGGCGTGTGAACCACCACCGCGGCGGGCATCTCGTAGGTGGTCAGAGGCGCCTGGGTGGGATCCACGGTATGTCCGCAGGCCGCGGCCAGGGGGGCCATGGCGGCGATGACCAGCCATTGTCCACCGTTTTTCCCGACATGGGTGAGCAATCCCTTCATGAGTTCATCTCCCTCGCCCATACCGGGCGAAATGCATTGGATCTCTTAGGATACGAGGATGACACCATGAAAAACCATCCGTCGCTGGAAGGTGTATCGGACGTTCGAGGGTGACGGATTAGGGGATTCTTTCAAGGAATGTGGTGGGTTAACGGTTATCGTGAGTGTCTGGGATAGGCGAGGTGGAGAAACAGGAAGCCGGCCACGCCGGCAAAGAAGAGCACCGGGGCCCAGGCGGCCAGGATGGGGGGGAGGCGTCCGCCGAGACCGAAGGCGGTGGAGAGATCGACGAGCACGAACATGAGAAAGCCCAGCAGGGTGCCCAGCAGGGAGGAGCGCAGGGCGCCACCCGAACGGGGCAGACGCAGGGCGAAGGGAAAGGCAAGGGCGATGGCGGCCAGGTTGATGGCGGGCGCGGCCAGGCGTCGATGCAGGATCATGCGGTGACGGGTGGCGTCGTAACCATCCTGTCCAAGCCGGTCGATGACCGCGATCAGTTCGAGCACGGTGAGCATGTTCGGCAGAGGGGTGCTGGCCGAGAGGCGTTGCGGGTCCAGGGAGACCTTCCAGGGACGTGTTTCAAAGGCCTTGACCTCCACCGTGGGGAGAAATCGGTAGTCGAGCCCCGCGTGGATTTGCCAGTCGTGGCCGTCGAAGGAGGCGCGCTTGGCTTCCATGCGGGCGGCGAGTCGGTGTTCGGCATCGAAGGCGAAGGAGGTGATGCCGTGCAGGGTGGTCTGATCCGGGTCAAGTTTTTCCACATGGATGATCCGACCGCCGTCGCGCAGCCAGAGGTCACCCCGTTTGGAGATGGGGGCGAGGTGCCGATCCACGATATGATCCTCGATGGTTTGGGCGATGGCATTGGTGCGTGGGACGATCTGGGCGATCAGCACCCCATGGAACAGCGCGACGATCAGGCCGCCGGTCAGCAGCGGGGCGAGGATGCCGACCAGGGAGACGCCGCTGGCGCGCATGATGGTGATTTCGTTATCGCGAGTCAGGCGAGCCACCCCCATGAGGGTGGCCAGAAGAAGTATCGAGGGGGTGAGCATGCCCAGATAGTTGGGAAGGCGGCTCAGGATCAGCAGGGCAAGATCCAGGGTGTTGAAGTTGGGTTTGGGGGTGTAGCGGCGGATGCCCTCGATGCCGTCGATGAGCAGGAAGAGACCGACGAAGACCCCGAGGGTCTTGAAGAAGCTGGTCAGAAAGAAGCTCAACAGATAACGGAAGAGAATGGACATGGCCTTCATCGGCTCCGCGTGGCGTTGGAGTCGGACTGAACGGGTTCCGGGACGGGCTGGCCGCCACCGGGCCTGCGCCAATCCGGGGCGAGACGTCCAAGGGCCCCGAAGTGGAAAGCCCAGGCCGTGAGCGCCACCATGATGAGGTTGGGCAGCCACAGACCGATCAGGGGGGTGGTGAGTTTTCGGGTGGCCAGGGCCTCTCCAGAGGCCAGCAGCAGGAAGTGGAGGATCAGGATCAGCAGCGCGGCGGCGAAGCCGAAGCTTTTGCCGGTGCGGTGGGACTGGCGCAGGCCCAGCGGCAGGGCCAGGGCTCCCATGATGAGGGTGGCCGCCGGGAAGGCCAGGCGACGATGCCACTCCAGACGCGCGGCGTACTGTTTGTCCGGGGTGCCGTGGTCGAGCACCGCCAGCAGTTCATCGGCATCGAGTTCATCCACCGACTTTTTCTGGGGCGTGGGCACCACGCCCAGACCCATCATCACATCCAGTTCGAGATCGAAGCGGGTGAACTGCATATGACGGTAATAACCGGCCTGGGTGATCCAGTGACGGCTGCCATCCTCGAGAAAGAGCGCCGCCTTGTTGTCGGCGCGGGTGTGGGGATGGGCGCGGCGCGCGGTGATGGTGACCACCTCTTTGGGATTGCGCTGGTCGTGGATCAGCACCCCTTCGAGGGTGCCGGAGATGGGGTCCTGGTGTTCGATGTGCAGGGTCAGGCCGGGAATGTCGCGGTTGAAGGTGCGCGGCTGCAGGGTCAGGGCCGAGCTGGAGGTGAGCAGGGCCCGTTTGAGGGTGGTGAACTCGAAGAAGGCCCTGGGTACCCAGATCCAGTTGAGCAGCAGCGAAAGAACGGTGAACAGCAGTACCAGCAGGCCGACCGGGCGCAACATTTGCCAGATGCTCACCCCGCTGGCCTTGATGATCACCAGTTCACTGTCGCGGGCCATGCGGTTGAGGGTCAAAAGAATGCCGGTCAGAAGCGCCATGGGCAGGGTTCCGACCATGAATTGCGGGATGGCCAGCAGGATCATTTGACGCAGCACCGAAAATGGCGCCCCCTTGTTGATCCAGACATCGGTGAGCAGCAGGATCTGCGGGAGCATGATCAGGAAGGTGAGCGTGCCCAGCGCGACCAGTGAGGTCGCGGCGCAATCCTGGAAAAGATGGCGGAAGAGGCGTTTCATGGGCGTGGTCGGGCGCGGGTCTTTGTGTTTTGTTCGTTCTTGTGGTAAGCATTTTCGCAAAGTTTCAGTAGTTCATTTTTCATGCCAAGGCAAGGATACGGTCGAGATGTCGGAAGCCCATGTGAAGATCCATCTGTTCGACGGGAATTGTGTCGCCCATGAGGCCGATCTGCTGGTGATTGGCGTCTATCAAGGGGGAGAGGCCCAGTCCGCCCTGGCCCATTGTCCGGACGGGGTGGCCCATGAGGTGCGACGGGTGCTCAAGGCCGGTTGGTTGCGTGGGGAGGTCGGCGAGACGCTGTTTCTGCCCATGGCCTGGGGAGAGGGGTTGCCGGTGGAGCGGTTGCTGCTGGTGGGATTGGGCAAGCGCGAGTCGATCACCCTGGAGAGTCTGCGCGCCCTCGGGGCCACGGTGGTCAAGGCGTGCGAAAAGAGTGCCGTGAATCGGGCGCTGGTGTTGGTCTCCCTCGACGCCCAGCACGACATCCAGCCGTCACGGGTGATGGCGGCCATGGCCGAGGGGGCCTGGCTGGGGAGTTACCGGTTTGAGCGCTTTCAGGGGGTCAGCAAGAAGGATGCATCCCGTCATCGTCTCAAGCGGTTGGATTTCCTGTTGCCCGCGGCCAGGCTCAAAGGGGCCCGCAAGCGTCTCGACCGGGTGGAGAAGATCACCCGAGGCGTGATGATGGCGCGGGATCTGTGCAACACTCCGGGCAATCTGCTGACCCCCGACGAGCTGGCCAAGAAGGGGCGCGAGCTGGCCGAGCGGTTGCCGATCAAGACCACCATCTTCTCCCCGCGGGTGCTGGCCCAGAAAGGGATGAACGGTATCCTGGGCGTCGGACAGGGGAGCGTCCATCCCCCCTGCATGATCATCCTGGAGTACCGCAAGGGTGGGGATCGTCCGACCCTGGCCGTGGTGGGCAAGGCGGTCACCTTTGACTCGGGTGGCATCTCCTTGAAGCCCGGCGCCAAGATGGAGGAGATGAAGTACGACATGAGCGGGGGGGCGGCGGTGTTCGGTTTCATGCACGCCATCGCCGAGATGGATCTGCCGATCAACGTGGTGGGCATCGTCCCCGCCGCCGAGAATCTCCCCTCGGCCACGGCGCAGCGTCCGGGGGATGTGATCAAGACCGCCAAGGGGATCCACGTCGAGGTGGTCAACACCGATGCCGAGGGGCGTCTGATCCTGGCCGATGCGTTGCATCACGCCGCCACCTTCGATCCGGACGTGATCATCGATCTGGCCACCCTCACCGGGGCCTGTGTCGTCGCCCTGGGATCCCATGCCACGGGCATGATGGGCAATCACGACGGGTTGCAGAAAAAACTGAGCAAGGCTGGTGAGCGGTGTGGCGAACGGGTCTGGCCCTTGCCGATGTTCCCCGAGTATCAGGAGCAGATCAAGTCCGTGGTGGCCGACATCAAGAATGTCGGCGGACGCGAGGCCGGGACCATCACCGCCGCCTGTTTCCTCTCCCGCTTCGTGGATGAATCCCGTGCCTGGGCCCATCTGGACATCGCCGGCACGGCCTATGATCTCGCCTCGTCCAAGCCCCACATGCCCAAGGGTTCGGTGGGGATCGGGGTGCGGTTGTTGTGCGAATACGTTCTGGCGGAGCGGGTGTGACATGGCGCGAGCGCGCGAGGGGAGTCCGGTGGCCCGGTTCTACCAGGTTGCCGGCGCCTCGGTGGATGGGGTGTTGACCGGTTTGTTGCACAAACTGGTGGAGCAGGGGTTGAAGGTCTGTCTGTTGGCCGGGAGTCCGGCGCGGTTGCGGCATTGGGATGATCTGTTGTGGCGTCATCCGTTGGACCGTTTTCTGCCCCATGGGGTATGGGATGGTCCGGATCCCCAGTTGCAGCCGGTGTTGTTGGCCTTGACGCCGGATGCGCGCAACGGGGCGACGGTGGTGGTCGCGGCGGATGCCGGGTTGGTCGAGGGGGCGGAGGCGTTCGACGTGGTGGTGGATTTCGTGGTGGGGGATCCGGCGTCGGCGCGGGAGCGGTATCGGTGGTATCAGGCCCGCGGGTTGGCGATGGAGTATTGGATTCAGTCGTCCGAGGGGCGGTGGAGTCGCGCGGGGGGGTGAGGGGGCTCCCCCGATCCTGTGAATGGGCAAAAAAATGTGCCAGCCCGGCTTTGCTGCCCTGGTCGTCGCCGTTGTTTGGCAACGCCAGGGCGGTTTCGCACGTCACGTAGCAACGTTGTGTCACCCCACGTCCGCACCAGCCAGGAGAGGCCATGCAACCGACCTTGTTGACCGTGTTTCTGCTTCTCCTCTCGAACGTCTTCATGACCTTCGCCTGGTATGGTCATTTGAAGCATCTGGGGGATCGGAGCTGGTATGTCGCCGCCCTGGTGAGCTGGGGGATCGCCCTGTTCGAGTATCTGCTCCAGGTGCCGGCCAACCGCATCGGCTTCACGGTGCTCTCGGTGTCGCAGCTCAAGATCATGCAGGAGGTGATCACCCTGCTGGTCTTCATGCCGTTCGCGGTTTTTTACATGGGGCAACCGCTGAAACTCGATTATCTCTGGGCCGGCTGCTGTCTGGTGGGCGCGGTCTATTTCATTTTCCGGTCTTGATCGCGCTTCACCCGACCTGGGTCACGGTTCGCATCCCGCCATCGGCCAGGATCGCCTCGACCCGTTGACGCCACAGCCGTCCGAACTCGGTGCGCAGCTCGGGCATGGCGCGGTTGCTCAACACCAGCGGCATGATCTCCCCCATGCGCGGATCCGGCGGAATCGCGGCGGGGGAGTAGACCAAGGCCACCTTGCGTCCCGTGGAGATGGCCTCGAACACGAACGGGGCCGCGCCGCCAAGCCCTTCCTGGAACCGCATCAGGTTCATGCGATTGTACTGCCCGGCCAGCCCTTTGAAGCCGTTGAGGCCCGCGGCCCCGGTCACCAGGGTGAAGATCTGGGTGATGGGGCCGGTGACCCCCTCCTCGATGCGGTTGGGCACGGTGATCAGCACATCCCCGCGTGACGGGATGGTGTTCGGGTACAACAGCTCCAGGGCGCGTCGGATCATCAGGAAGGCACCGGCCACCGTCGGGCAGGCGTGACCGGCCAGCTTCACCGCGTCGTTGAAGGTGTAGACGAACGGCTCCTCCCCGGCGCCCAACAGCTCGGCCAGGGGATCGCGCAGGGTGATGTTCGGGGTGTCGGAGAATGGCATTGGAAGCTCCTGGTATGGGGTTTGGGGCCCTGTTCGCGGGATCGTTTCGCAAAAGGGACAAAACGATCCCGCAGCCAAGGCAGCGTGCGGGCGATTTTCACCAAAATGAGGTGAATATCGTATGGATTGAAGGGCGCGCCAAAGTCGAAAGTTAAAACCAAAATCTCGGAGTCACTGCCTCCGAACCTCTGCCGGGAAGTTCGGCCCTCCGTCATCCGTGAGCGTTTGCCGATCCTTTCCCGGCTCCTACGCCCCAGGCAGGGCATCCGGCAGGCCGAGAATCCCCTCGATCAACTCCCGCACGATGCCGAAGCCGCCGGGGGTTTTCAACACCCGCCAGGCCGCCTTGCGGACCACCGCCTGGGCATCGGCCACCGCCACCGGGAAACCGGCGATCTTCATGGCCGGCAGGTCGTTGATGTCGTTGCCCACGAAGATGATCCGCTCCGGCTTGAAGCCATGCTCGCGACAGAGCGTCTCCAGGGCCACCCCCTTGTCGCGCACCGCCTGGAACACCGGCAGTTTGAGTTTTCTGGCCCGCGCCGACACCACTGGATTGGTCTCCGTGGACATGATGAAGGCGGGAATCCCCGCCGCGCGCAGGATGTCGAAGCCCATGCCGTCCCCGCGACTGCACAGCACCGACTCGATGCCATCCTGATTCACCAACACCCGATTATCCGTCAACACGCCGTCGAAATCGAACACCACCGCATCCATCCAGGCCAGGGGCGAGCCCCGCATCGGCTCGGGACCGATCCGCTCGCAGCGCCACTCCTGGGAGGGACGACAGTTGAGCAGAGTGTCGATCTCCTGGCTCTCCTTCTCGTCCATCTGGAACAGGGTCACCTTGCCGCCAACCAGACTCTTGTTCTCGCGCAACAGCTCGCCACGGGCGATGGTGATCGAGCCGTTTTCGCGGTAACTCCGTTCCGCCTCGCCCATCTCCTGGATCCGGGTGCGGAGACGCGGGTCGAAACCGGGACGGGGATTGCGCGGATTGGTCCAGAAGAGTTGCGGTTGGGCGCAGACGCTCACCAGGGAATCGGCCCCCTCGGCCTGGAACTGCCACACCGCGGCGGTGACCCGTCCGGGGGAGCGCAACGGCGTGGTGGGGCTTAGAATCATGATCGCGTCGGGCTTGAAGAACTCCCGCTTGGCGAACTCCTCCATGAGGGGGGCGAGGGCGGCCTCCAGGGAGACCCCCTCCTTGGCGAGAGCCGCGGGGATCAGGATCGGCACCTCGGCGCCGGCCAGACGGGCGCTCTGGGCGATCTCCTCCTGATCGGTGAGCACCACGGTGCGGGTGACCGCCGGACAGTTCAGGGCGTGTTCGACGGTCCAGGCGAGCAGGGGTCGTCCACCCAGATCCTGGAGGAACCGGTTGGTGGATCCCTTGGCGCCACAGCGGGCCGGGATGATGGCGAGGAGTTTCATGGGCAGGCCCGGCAGTGGTTGACCTCGACGGTGACGTGATCCAGGCCCTCGATGCCGCGCAACAGGGTCTTGTAGTGATCCGCGCCCTCGGGATGGTGGGTGATGAGGGAGATGATGCAGGCGTGACTGCTGGGACCGACCCGCCACAGATGCAGATCGGCGATCTCCAGATCCGCGTCATGTTCCAGAAAGCGACCGCGGATCATCTCCCGCAGGGGGAAGTTCTCCTCTGCGTCGAGCAGGGTCTTGGCGCTGTCACGGATCAGACCATATGCCCAGACCGCGATCACCACGGAGCCGAGGATGCCCATCAAGGGGTCCATCCACACCCACCCCAGGGACATGCCGCACAAAAGGGCGACGATGGCGGTCACCGAGGTCAGGGCATCGGCGATGACATGCAGATAGGCCCCGCGCAGGTTGTGATCCTGATGTCCGCCGGCAGGGGCGGCGTGGTGGTCGTGATCGTCGTGATCGTCGTGATCGTCGTGATCGTCGTGATCGTCGTGATCATGATCATCGTGGTCATCATGAAGGGTGTGCCGGGCGTGGTGTTCCTGATCGTGCCCGTGGCCATGCCCGTGGTGGTGGGCGCCGCCGAGCAGCCAGGCGCTGGCGAGATTGACCACCAGCCCCGCCACCGCCACGAACAGAGCGGTGGAGAACTCCACGGGAATCGGGGTGATCAACCGTTGCAGCGACTCCGCCGCCATGAGGAGCGCGACGATGCTCAACGCCACGGCGCTGGCGAAGCCGCCCAGGGGACCGGTCTTGCCGGAGCCGAAGGTGAAGCGCGGATTGTTGGCGTTGCGGCGCGCGAAGGCGTAGGCAAAGGCGGCCAATCCCAGGGCCGCGGCATGGGTGCCCATGTGCCAGCCGTCGGCGGTGAGGGCCATGGAGCCGGTGGCGTAGCCGGCCACCAGTTCGATGATCATGGTGACCAGGGTGAGGCCGACCACCCAGTGGGTGCGGCGTTCCGCCTCCAGCTCCTCATCCAGGCCGAAACTGTGTGCGTGGCGCCAGGGGGTGGTGTCGTGGCCAAGGGTTTGGGCGTCGTGGGTGATCATTCCGACAGTTTCTCCAAAAGGGAGGAGAGCATCTGGCCATCGGGCCAGAAGAGTTCATGACCGGTGCCCGCGACCTGGGAGGTGGCCTTGCCGCGCAGAGCCGGGACGTTGTTGAGATCCTGGCTGATGCCGGGAACCAGGAAATCCCCCATGGCGAACGGTCCGCCGCGGATGATGGAGATGTAGCGGATCTCCGGGTGGGGCTGGTGGTTCAACCAGAACAGGAGCGACCCCGGATGCTGGCGCACGATATCCAGATAGAGACCGCGGGAGACCCGCAGGGTCCGATAGCCGCCATCGTCAAAGAAGTCGCGCAGAATTCCGATGGGCCAGGGATCGTCGGTGGCATCGAGGGCCTGTTCGGCGCGGGGGGTGCCCAGATGGGGCGAGGCGATGGTGATGAGGGCCTTGGCGTTGGGCACCTCGCCGCGCACCAGGGAGAGGCGCAGCACCACGCCACCCGCCGAGTGGCCGACCAGGATGAGCGTTTCGTTCGGGTGGCGTTGGGCCAACAGCCGCCACATCGGCGTCAGGTGATCGGCCTGGAGTCCCAAGGGGGCGATGGAGGGGAGTTCCACCAGATAGATTTTTTTTGGCGCTTTTTGTCCAGGGCCAGGAACCTCCACCACGCCGCTCGGTCCCAGGGAGAGAATCCCGGCCCGCTCCCACCCCTTTTGGACGAGCATCGGTACCACGCCACTCCGCTCCCAGGAGGCGGCGGAACCAAGATAGCCGTGGGCCAGGATCAGCACATCGCTTTGGCCCGTGGTGGGTATGAGCAGGGTCAGGAGTAGCGCGAACGCGGCGAAGAGAGGTTTCATGGTCGTGGCTCCTAGAGGGTGTCATTATTTGCACGACATGTTGGCGTATCATGTAAAACTGATTATGGTCCTATCGCGCGTCGAATTCAAGCAGTTGCTAATAATGATGAATTGTCATTGCGTTTTTCCGGAATGGGTGAAAAAATCTTGCAATCCTTGATCTGGCATTTGTTATAGGGAGAATGGCCATGGACATGAATCAGGATCTCAAGAACGCCGGACTCAAGGCCACCGCGCCGCGCATGAAAGTATTGCGTCTGTTTGTCTCTGACGCGGGTCAACATATGAGCGCCGAGGATGTATATCGAAAGTTGATGTCGGATGGGGAGGAGATCGGCCTGGCGACCATCTACCGGGTTCTCACCCAGTTCGAACACGCCGGACTGTTGATGCGCAGCCATTTCGAGTCTGGCAAGGCGATCTATGAGTTCAATCAGGGGGAGCACCACGACCATCTGGTCTGCATGCAGTGTGGCCGGGTGGAGGAGTTCGTGGATCCGATCATCGAGAAGCGCCAGAAGGAGATCGCCGAGGCGCGCGGTTTCGTGGTGCAGGACCACTCGTTGTCGCTGTATGTGAACTGTCTGAACCACGCCTGTCCCCATCGGCCTCATTGAGGCTTCCGGTACCCGCGCTGTCATGCATGCCGGGTTGACAGGCTTCCGCCTTGCCCGATCCGGGATCAAACCCCTGCTGGCCCGTCGTCAACCGCCGGACTCACCCCCCGTTGCCGCTCTCCCCATTCCAATCCCCCTCTTCCAGGCCGCCATCGAGGGGCAGTTTCAGCGCCAGATTGACCGCCTCATAGACCTGTGCCCGCCGGATCGGCTTGGGCAGGATCAACACCCCCGGCAACTCCTCGGCCACCCGCCGCTCATCCCCCCCGAACAACAGCACCGGAGTCTGGGCCATGCCTGGCAGCGCTCTCAGGCGTCGGGTCTCCTCCACCCCTCCCGTGGGTGAGAGGGAGCAGTCCAGACAGACCAGATCGAACACCGTCCGGCCACTCTCGTCCACCATCGCGTCCACGGCCTGACACTGGCCGACCTCCACCACATCCAGACCGCGCGCGATGAGGAGTTTTTTCAAGATCAATCGGTTGACCGGATGTTTGCCCGCCACCAGCGCCTTGCTTCCGGCCAGGGTTCCCGATGGCGCCACCCCCGGCGCATCCATCACCACCGGCTGATCGCGCGCCTCGGACAGATCCTGTTCCGGCACCTCCAGCGGCAGGGTGATCACGAAGGTGCTCCCCTCCTCGACGCGGCTGGCCAGTCGGATCGAACCGCCCATCAACTCGATGATCCGCTTGGTGATCGCCAGTCCGAGTCCCGATCCGCCGTAGGGGCGCGACAGGGAGGAGTCCACCTGGATGAAGGGGTCGAAGATGGCGGTGTGCAGCTCCTCGGGGATGCCGATGCCGGTATCGGCGATGGTGATGAGCACCGTGCCAAGGGGTGCCGGAGGTGGCGCCATCTCCACGCTCAGTTCGACCGTGCCTTGGGGGGTGAACTTGATGGCATTGCCCAACAGGTGCAAAAGCGCCTGCCGCAGCCGCACCGCGTCCCCCCGCAGACGCGCCGGCAGATCGGGATGGATCCGGCAGGAGAACGCCAACCCCTTGGCGCGCGCCTCGGCGGTGACCATGGCCGCGGCCCCCTCCACCAGACCGCGCAACTCGAACAACTGCTTTTCCAGGTTGAACTGCTTGGTATCCACCCGGGAGATGTCCAGCAGGTCATCGATCATCAGGGTGAGCCGGTCCGCGGCGGAGAGCACCTCGCGGATGTATTTGCGCTGGGTCTTGTTCAGCTCGCCGTTGTTCTTCTCCGTGACCAGATTGGCGCAGCCGATGATGGTGTTGAGCGGGGTGCGCAATTCGTGGCTGATATTGGCCATGAAGTCGTTCTTGACCTGAATGGCCGCCTCGGCGGCGGCGCGGGCCTGTTCGAGGGCCTTTTCCATCTCGATGCGCAGGGAGACATCCTCCTTGATCGCCACGTAATGGATGGTGCCCGCCTCGCGATCCTGGATGGTGGAGATGGCGTTCAACTCCCAATAGGTGGAGCCGTCCTTGCGCCGGTTGTGCAGCTCGCCGCGCCACACCTGCCCCGAGGCGATGGTCTCCCAGAGGTTTTTGTAGGTCGAGGCCGGGGTCTTGCCGGATTTCAGGAAGCCCGGATCCCGTCCGATGCTCTCTTCGGCGGCATAGCCGGTCAAGGTGGTGAATTGCGGGTTGACGTACTCGATGAGCCCTTGCGGATTGGTGATCATCACCGCTGCCGGGCTCTGCTCCACCGCCCTGGAGAGTTTGCGGATAACGCTTTCGATCCGTTTGCGCTCCTCCAGTTCGCTCCTCAGACTGTCCCGGGCGTCGATGATGGCGTCGGCGAGTTGGCGGAAACGACTGCGCAGGGTTTGCAGTTCATCCTGTTGGTCCAGGGTTTCGCTGGAGACCGAGGCGAGCACGTTGCGGGAGAAGTCCACGATGTCACGGGTGATCTGGGCGATGTGCCGGGTGATCCAGATCATGATCAACAGACAGGCGATGATCAGCGCGCCGGCGGTGATGAACCGTTGATGCCGTTCCGTGGCCAGGATCGATTGCAACAGGGATTCCAACGTCTCGGTGGATTCCAGGGTCACCAGTTGCAGCATCAGATCCGAGGAGCCGAAATCGAAGAACGAGTACCCCGACACCATGAACCGTCCCGAGGTGTCGGAGAGGGGAATGCCCGAGGGGAGGATCTCCGGCTGGTTGGAGGCGATGATGGTCTGTTTGTCCCCCTCGATCAGCGCCACCAGACCGGTATAGCGTCCCACCGGTCCCTGGAAGCGCGACAGGAACTCGTCGTTGAGGGGGGCGGCCAGCATGAGGGTGGCCTTGGGATCGCCGGAACGGTCGAGCACCGTCTCCGAGGTGATCAGATAGGGGGCGCCGGCGATGGCGGTCAGAAAGGTCTGGTTGTGGCTCAACTCCATGAGCAACGGGGTGGGCTCGAGGAGTTCATGGGGTGGGGGGGCGGTCTGTCCCTGATGGA
>JADGAY010000049.1 GCA_015231775.1 Magnetococcales bacterium
TGGTGGATCTCTTCGCCGCCCAGGCCGAGGAAAAGCGCATCACCCTGGAACTCGACCCGCCCGACCTCTTTCCCGATCCGCTGCTCGGCGATGCCCTGCGTCTCGAACAGGTGCTGTTGAACCTGATCGGCAATGCCATCAAGTTCACCGATCCAGGCGGAGGCCGGGTGACGCTGACCATCACCCCATTGCGCACCACCCCGGAGCGGATGGAACTGGCGTTCGCCATTCAGGACACCGGCGTGGGGATCGATCCAGTGCGCCGCGACCATCTGTTCGATGCCTTCACCCAGGCCGACAGCTCGATCACCCGCCGCTTCGGCGGATCCGGCCTGGGTCTGGCGATCAGCAAGCGGCTGGTGGAGATGATGGGTGGACGGATCGAGGTGGAGAGCACCTTGGGTCAGGGCAGCACCTTCCGCTTCACCGCCTGTTTCACCCCCGCGACCACCAGGCACGCCACCCCTCCGCGGGATCGAACGGGGAGCCAGGAGATCCACGCGCGGGAGGTCATCGCCCGTGTGGGAGGCGCTCGGGTGCTGTTGGCCGAGGACAACCCGATCAATCAACTGGTGGCCATCGAGATGCTCAAAGCGCTGCGCCTGGAAATCCAGGTGGTCGAAAATGGCCAACTGGCGATCGAAAAGCTGCATGAAGCGTCGTTTGATCTGGTGCTCATGGATCTGCAGATGCCGGTCATGGACGGTTATGCCGCCACCCGCGCCCTGCGCGCCGAGGAGCGGTTCCGGGATCTGCCCATCGTGGCCATGACCGCCCATGCCATGAGCGGCGATCGGGCGTTGTCCCTCTCCCACGGCCTGAACGAACACCTGACCAAACCGATCGACAAACAGGCCCTGCATGCCGCGCTGCTGCGTTGGATCCGGCCCAGGGAGGGGATCGGCCCAGGGTTCATCCCCATGGACGCGCCACCGGTCACCCCCTCCGACACCCCGACCGCCATCCCAGGCATCGATCTGGAGGCGGCTCTGGAGCGGCTCAACGGCAAGTGGCCGTTGTTGCGGCGCCTGTTGATCGATTTCGCCGCCCAGCATGCCGAAGCCTCCCAGCAGCTCGATCGTCTGCTCGCCGATCCCTCGTGTCATGTGGAGGCGTTCCGTTACATCCACACCCTCAAGGGGATGGCCGGCAATCTGGGCGCGGACAACCTGCACGCCGTGGCCAGACGGGTCGAAGTGGCCATCCGCGATCACGACCACGACCGTTTGCCCAACGCGCTGGTGGATTTCCGGCGGGAGCTGGCAGCCTTGCTGGTGACCATCGACGCCCTGCCGGGCGAGGCGGTCATCGATGCGCCACGGGTTCCCAGCGACCCCGGACTCGACCACGCCGCATTGATTCCGCTGGTGCGTCAGTTGGAGGTGTCGATTCGTGGCAACGATTTCGAGGCGTTGGATCGACTCGAACAACTCGCGGCGGTGGCGCGACGCGCGGACAACACGGCCTATTTTGAGCGTATCGTCGAGGCATTGGATCGCTTCGCATTCGAGGAGGCGCGGGAAGCGTTGCGCCTGCTGACCGAACATTGGGGGATTGAAGTCAAGGAGTGGACATGAACGATAAACCGCCGCGCTCGCGCATTCTGATCGTCGATGATCTGCCCGGCAACATCAAGGTGTTGGCCGAACTGTTGAAGGATGAGTACGACATCTCCATGACCACCAACGGCCAGGATGCGTTGCGCCTGGCGCAAGGGAACACCCTGGAGCTGATTCTGTTGGATATCGTGATGCCGGGTCTGGATGGTTTCGAGGTGTGTCGCCGCCTTCAGGCCGATCCACGTACCCACGGGATTCCGGTGATCTTCGTGACCGGCCAGGGGGACATCGAGGACGAGGCACGCGGTTTCGCCAACGGCGCGGTGGATTACATCACCAAGCCCTTCTCCCCACCGATCGTGCGGGCGCGGGTCAAGACCCAGCTCGTACTCAAGCGTGCCCGTGCCCAGATCGAAAGGAGCAACCTGGAGATCCGGCAGCTCAACGACAATCTGGTGGCCGTGCTGGCCGAACAGAAGCGCGCCAACGAGCTTCTCGATCGCGCCAATCAGGTCATCCGCGCCACCTTCGGGCGTTATCTCTCCGAGGATGTGGTGGCCACGTTGCTCGACTCCCCGGACAGCTTGCGACTGGGCGGCGAGAGGCGCGCGGTGACGGTGATGATGTCCGAACTGCGCGGTTTCACCCTGTTGAGCGAGCGGCACCCGCCCGAGGAGGTGGTGTCGATGCTCAACCGGTATCTGGAGGTGATGACCGAGATCATTGTGCACCACCAGGGGACGATCATCGATTTTCTGGGGGACGGCATTCTGGCGCTCTTCGGCGCGCCGGTGGGTCATCCGGACGATCCCGAGCGTGCCGTGGCCTGTGCGTTGGCCATGCAACTCGCCATGGAGCGGGTGAATGCCGAGAATCGGCGGCGCCAGTTCCCGGAGTTCAAGATCGGGGTGGGGCTGAACACCGGCATGGTGGTGGCGGGCAACATCGGTTCGGACAGACGCGCCAAGTATGGGGTGGTGGGCGGTGCGATCAATCTCACCGGGCGCATCGAGTCCTTGGCCCTGGGCGGACAGATCCTGATCTCCGATGCCACGGCGTTGGCGTGCGGGGATATCCTGACCATCGATCGGAGTTGGGAGGTGATGCCCAAGGGGACGGGCAGGCCGGTGCGGATTCACCAGGTGAGCGGCATTGGCGCGCCGTTTTCGTTGCGGATTCCCCAGGTGGCGCCGGCGCGTTTGGAGCCCTTGATCCAACCGTTGAAGGTACGGTTGCGGGTGATGGAGGGCAAGCAGGCCGAGCATGAGGCCGCGTTGACCGGTCTGGCCTTCCCCGAGGCCGAGGTGCACTCGGATCTCAAGGTCGAGCGGTTGACGAATCTGCGTGTCGAGTTGGTCGGAAACGGATTGGAGCTTGGACCGCTTTATGCCAAGGTACTTACCGAGGATGAGGGGGATGGACGGCAGAGGATTCATTTCACCTCCACGCCAGAGGAGGCCGAGCGATTTTTGCGGAGCTTGGCGGGAGAAGCCGGGGAAAACTGACGGGGGAAACGGATGGGGGCCAAGGGCAAAGCCCTTGGGAGTTTGATGCCGCCTTCGATGACCTGCTTGTTTCTGGCCATGTTTGTGGGATCGTTTCGCCAAAGGCGCGAAACGATCCCACATCCAAGGCGGCGCGCAGCGTTTTTTCGCCAAAGGCGCGAAAAAACGCTTTTTTGAAGAGCGCGCTAAAGGACAAAAATCAAAGGCAAAGACAAAACCTCGGAGGCTCTGCCTCCGAACCTCCGCCGGGGACCTTCGGTCCCCGGACCCCTGCAAACGTTTCACACCTGGGGCGTTGCCCCAGGCCCCGGCCCCGCCTCAACCCTTCGAGGTCAACTGGAACACCCCATCCCAATCCGCGGGGGGCGGATTCTCCAGATACTCCTTGCAACGCTCCACATAGGTGCGCGACGGCCCATCCTCCGGAAACACCCCCAACGCCCCCTCGAACCGCTCGATGGCCTCCCGATAGGCACGCTGACGATAAAACTCCAACCCCTGCATGTAGAAATCGAGCAGCTTCTGCTGCTCCGCGTTCAGACCACCCTTGTGGGCGAGCAGTTGATAGATCGGCACCGGCTCCTTCTTGCCCACCACCCGCACCACATCCAACATCCGCGCCTCGATGTGCTCCTTGGCCTGCTCGTAGGTGGTGCCGGAGACCATGATGTCGGAGGCGTAGAACTTGTTGGCGCCTTCCAGACGGGCGGCCAGATTCACCGCGTCCCCCATGATGGTGTAGTCCATGCGCTGCTTGGAGCCCATGTTCCCCACCACCATCGGTCCGGAGTTCAACCCCATGCGCACAAACAACTTGGGACGCCCCTCGGCCACGAGACGCTCCCGCATCGCCACCATGTGCGCCCCCATGTCCACGGCGGCCATGCAACCCAGAGCGGCATGATTGGGCTGATCGAGGGGCGCACCCCAGAAGGCGATGATCGCATCCCCCTCGAACTTGTCCACCGTGCCGTCATACCGGGCGATGATGTCGCACATGGCGGTCAGATACTCGTTGAGGAGTTGCACCAGCTCGGCGGGGGTCAACTTCTCGGAGATGGTGGAAAAACCGGCCACGTCCGAGAAAAAGGCGGTCATCTCGCGCTGCTCCCCACCCAGGGAGAGCTTGGTCGGATCCTTGACCAGAATCTCCACCACCTTGGGGGAGAGATACTGGCCAAAGGCCCCCTTGATCATCCGCTTCTGACTCATCTCGAGCATGTAGTAGCGGATGGTGATGGCCAGGAAACCCATCGCGCCGGCCAGAAGCGGATAGCTCATCGCCAGCACCGTGTCGAGATGGACATAGGCGTAAACGGCCACGATCACATAAACGGCAGCGGTCGCGAAGGCCAACAGGGTGCGCCGGACGGGGTGCTGCATGGTGCCGGAGATGAGCACGCCGATCATGAAGAGCAACATGACCACGATCTCGACGTTGGTCGAGGCCGGACGCAAGGGGGCGCCCTTCATCAGGGTACCGATGATGTCGGCAATGATCTCGACCCCGTAAACCATGCCCACCGGGGTGTCGAACCAGTCGTGGGAGACCTCCGAGGTATCCCCGACCAGCACCAGCTTGCCCCGGACCCACTGGGAAAGCTCCTCGCGCTCGCTTTCATCCAGATCCTCGATGTCCAGAAACTCCAGGGCGGAGAGTCCGGATTGACTCAGGAACTTGTTGCCCGCGGGCAGTTGCGGGAAATCGATGTAGATCTCGTTGTTCTGGTTGAGCGGAACGACGAGCTTGTCGCCCAGATGGAGCTTGCCGTTCTCCAGACGCGGCTCGACGCCCCAGTGCATGGCCAGGGCCTTGACCGAGTAGGGCCAACCCTTCTCCTTCTGGGCAATCTCCGGATAGACCTTCAACCGCGACAGACTGGTGACGATGGCGCTCTGGGAGCCGATGTTCGTGTAGCCGTATTCGCTCACCTCGGCGAGCTTGGGGGTGGCACGGTTGAGCTTGACGAATCCCCCCCCGCGAAACTCCGCCTGGGCGACCAGCAGCACGTTGCCGGCCTCCTTGAGAAGCTTGGCGGTGGGCTCATCCTCCTGGTAGGAGCTGGGAAAGTCCATCAGCACGTCGAGGGCCACGGTCTTGGCGCCCAGAGCCTTGAGATTGGCGGCGATCTTGCCCAGATCGGTGCGCCGCAGGGGGAAGCTGCCGTAACGCTCGAAGAACTTCTCGTCGGTGTTGACCAGCATGATCTCCTGGGAAGGACGCATCTTGGCCGGATCGCCGTGGCTCAGACGCAACAACTGGCGAAAGGAGATGGTCTGCTCCTCCAGCAGGGCGAAGGTTTCGTGATACTCCGCCGGGATCATCAGGAGAAACAGGATGATCGTGACCAGAATGTCGTAGCGGAACAGAAATCTCCCAAGAGTGCCCATCAATGGATCTCCTTCGATCGCACGCTCCAACGCGCGCTTGAACAAACATCGTCACATCATGACGGTCAACCAGGCCCGTTGACCCACGCCCTCAGCAAGGCTCCGTCAACAAGGTTCCCTCACCAAAACACCGTCAACATACTCAGAACCCATGCAGATTGATGAACAAAACCGCTGAAAAAAAACCGCCTGAGGATGATGCCTCAGGCGGTGGTTGGATTTCAATGGCTCATGAGGATTTCCCTCCGGTCGGCATGGAAAACAACCGGAAGGGGAGGCGACTCACTGCTCGGAGAGCATCTTCTGATACTGGGAGGCCTCTTCCTTCTGGAGATCCTTGAGGTTGAGGTCGTGATAGGTCTTGATGAGCATGGGCCGCATGTCCACGTCGGAGGGGTTGTCCTTGAAGTACTTGCGGTACATGTCCATGGCCGCGACCGTGAAGCCGCGATCCTCCAGGAAGGCGCCCATCATGAAGTCATCACCTGGGGCCAAGGCCTGCATCTCCTTGATACCCTTCTCCACCGGCTTGAGGGCCTCGCCCTCCAACCAGTTGATGGTGCTGGGCTTCTTCGGCGCATAGACCTCCTGGCCGTTCTGCATCACCCGCACCAGATATTCATGCTGGCCAGGGGTCAGACCCGCCACCTTGTGGCGCACGATCTTGTCCCCCGAGGCTGCCACCGGGGTGGCCTTGCCGTCGATGATCAGCTCATAGGAGTAATCGTTGCCGGCATTGGCCCAGGCCAGTTCCGGATACTGGGCGGAGAGGGAGATCTCCTTGACGGTCTCGAGCTTGACCACCTTCTCGGTCTTGTCCTTGTCCACGCTGCGACGCACCGTGGTGTAGCGCTCGGCCTTGGCAAAACGCTTGTCGAGATTCTCCAACAGATCGCCGCTGCTCTTCTCCGGCTCGGACAGAGAGCCCGAAACCTTTTCGATGTTGTCGGCGGTGATTTTGATCGCCGAGTTCGGTCCCAGGGTCTGAACCGTGCCGGTGGCCTGGTTGATCACCTTGGCCGAGCCGTCCGCGGCGGTGCGGAGTTGTTGGCCCTCGGAGAGCAGCTTGTTGCGCGTGACCGGTTTCCACTTGTCGCACTCCTTGCTGCAATACTCAACGTTACCTTGGGCCTGGGTGGCCATGGCCACGGGATTGGCCTCTGCCCATGCCTGACCGGCGAGGCCAGGACCGGCGAACAGCAGCGCCAGGGCCAGAAGAGGAAAGCGACGGTTGATCATGGGAATCTCCTTGAATTTTTTTATTAAGAGGTTGCGTTGTGATCAGAGTTCATTCCGGCGTCCGACGGCCCAGACATGATGGAAGGCCGACCACGCACAACGAACGGTTACGGTTTATCTGGTGAATGCCCCTAATGACAAACCACACGGAAAAGAAAGTCAAGAAAATAGCAGCGTTCAAGGGTATGGATGACCATTTGTTACACGATCCTTCAACCCGGAGGCGCGTGTGTAACAAACTCTATCAATCATGCCAGATTTGCGATATTTCTCCGGCTTCGTCAAGGGATTCGTAAAGATACCGGGATGGTTTGTCAATTTTTGCAAGGAAAAATTCCTCAAGGAGGTGCGTCGGTCTGCCGATCTGAGTAGCAATGGATGACTTCTTCAACCGGATTGTGAGGTAGAGATATGGACATGGCACGGGTGTCGCCAGAATCCGCATCAATCCAAAGAACGGTCAAGGATGGCCGGGTTTCAGGCGGGGTGATGACCCTCGCGGCAGCACAAGAGCTTCCGGCAAGAGGCCGGAGCGAAGTCGGAACAACCTATCGGGGACGTGACGTGGTGGATGTGGCCGGGCTGGAAGCGATCGGCGAGGCCATACGTCAGTTCCGCGGCCAGGAGGCCCTGCCCATACCGGAATCGGTGGGCAAGGCGATTCGCAGCCTGGTGCGGGAAGTCCTGGATGGACTGCCCCATGGTGGTGTTCTGGTGGTGTGAGGCCGTAACGATTGCCCGCAAGGGGTCTGGAACCGAACAACCCAAAGCGCCTTGCGCGGGCCGCGCTTCCCACGATGGGGGCCAGGCGCGCGCAAGGCAACAACACAACTCCAACCAACGGTATCGGCAACGATTCGAGGCTCGAAACACCCAGGCGCGGACGCGCTGACCGCGCCTGGGCGATCCCCACCTCTCCCCATCACGGCGGCATGCCCGCCAGACGAAATCCCATCAACGACAATCCCCGATCTGGCCAGAGACTGGCGCGGTGGGTCGCCTTGAGCAGATTCTCCCCGGAGAGCAGTCCCCCACCCCGAAACACCTTGGCCGTGCCGTGATCCGGCCCCTCGGGGTTGCTCCCCGGACTGTCGCGGTAATAGTTCTCGTCGTACCAGTCTCCGACCCACTCCCAGACATTGCCGTTCATGTCATGCAGCCCCAGCCGGTTGGGAAGTCGCTGTGCAACCGGATGGATGGCGCCGCCGATGCCGGCATGCCAGGAGAAGGGGGTGGGATCGCCGTCCGTGCCGCAATAGTTTTTGGTGGCCCCGCGTTCCCGGCAGGCAAACTCCCATTCCGCCTCGGTCGGCAGTCGGAAACGACCGGCGCTCAGGCCGTTGAGCCGCTCGATGAAACCGCGGACATCCCGCCAGGAGACGTTCTCCACCGGCAGATCGGGCTGCTCGATGGTCTGCACCGGCAGGGAACCCATCACCGCGCGCCACTGGGCCTGGGTGGTCTCATGGGTGGCGAGCCAGTAGTCATCGACGCAGACCGTGTGCGCCGGTCGTTCGGACGGGGCCCCCCGGTCGTCGCCCATGAGAAAACAGCCGCCGACGATGCGGATCAGGGTGATGCCGGAGCGGGGATCCTGCCAGACGACGTTCATCGCCGGGATGGGCTCCAGGGTGCCGAGACGCTCCGTGGGGGTCAGGCGCAGGGCATCGGGAGGCGATGCATCGGGCTGGGAATCGCCGCGAAACGCCTCGGACCACTGGCAGGCGCCGAGCAGCGTCGCCAGCACCAGGAGGGGCGCTCCGCGCCAGATCGGGGCGTTCATCCCTTCTCCTTGCGCACCACGCGCCACAGGAAACGGATCTCGCGCATGC
This sequence comes from Magnetococcales bacterium, assembly GCA_015231775.1. Lineage (GTDB taxonomy): Bacteria > Pseudomonadota > Magnetococcia > Magnetococcales > Magnetaquicoccaceae > Magnetaquiglobus. The sequence goes on from JADGAY010000049.1 coordinate 8,527, forward strand.
CCAGGATCCAGGCCCCGACCAGATAGACCAGCCCGCCGCCAGCCAGCATGAGGGTGACGGTAAGGGCCTGCTGGAGGGTGGTGAGATCACGGGTCCAATACTGTTCGCGCAGGTAATGCAGGGCCACCCCCATGACCAGGGAGACGAGGGCGGCCTTGAGGAGGGTGACGATCACCTCGCGGCTGACGGTGATGCCGATCTTTTCGCGCAGGGCGTGCCACAACAGGGCGGCGTTCAAGAAACCGGTGAGGGAGGTGGCCAGGGCCAGTCCGGCGTGTTTGAGCGGGAACATCAGCACCACGTTCAGCCCCATGTTGACCACCAGGCAGAGGATGGCGATGCGAACCGGGGTGCGGGTATCCTTCATGGCGTAGAAGGCGGGGGCGGTCACCTTGACCATGGCCAGGCCGGAGAGACCGACGGCATAGGCCAGCAGGGCATCGGCGGTGAGCCGGGTGGCATCCGGAGAGAAGGCGCCCCGTTCGAACAGCAGGGCCAGCATCGGTTCCCGCAGCACGATCAAGGCCACGGTGGCCGGCAGGGTGAGAAAAGCGATCACCCGCATGGCCAGCTCCAGATCGCGTTTGAAGCCGCTCTCGTCCCCCTGGGCGGCCTTGGCGGAGAGAAGCGGCAGGATGGCCGTGCCCAGGGCGATGGCGATCAATCCCAGGGGGAACTCCAGCAACCGGTCGGCGTAGTAGAGGTAGGAGATCGACCCCTCGGGGAGCCAGGAGGCGAGAAACAGATCGAAGAGCAGGTTGATCTGCGCCACCGACACCCCGAGCACCGAGGGGCCCATGAGGGTGAGGATCCGCTTGATCGAGGGGTGTCTGGGATCCCAGCGGAATCGGAAACCGAGTCCCAGCTTGCGCAGGGCCGGCAGTTGGAAGGAGAGTTGCAAGATGCCGCCAAGGGTCAGCCCCACGGCCAGCCCCATGACCGGGGGGTCGAAGTAACGGGTGAACAGGGTGGCACCCAGGATCATGCTGAGATTCAGGAGGATCGGCGTGGCCGCCGGCACGGCGAAGCGCTTGTGGCTGTTGAGGATCCCGGCGGCGAGCGCGGCCAGCGAGATGAAGAGGATGTAGGGAAAGGTGACGCGGGAGAGCAGCACGGCCAGATCGAACTTCTCGGCGTCGGCGAGAAAACCGGGTGCCGCGATGATCACCACCCCCGGCATGACGATCTGGGCCACGGCCACCACGATCAACAGCCACATGGCCAGGTAGGTGAAGACCGCGTGTACCGTGTCGCGGGTCTCATCCACGTCGCCCTTGGCCAGATGGTCGGCGAAGACCGGCACGAAGGCGGTGGAAAAGGCCCCCTCGGCAAACAGGCGCCTTAAAAAGTTGGGCAGTTTCTGCGCCACGAAAAAGGCATCGGCCCCCATCCCGGCCCCGAAGGCGCGGGCGATGATCATGTCGCGGATGAACCCGGTGATCCGCGACAGCAGGGTGAAAAAGCCGATGACCGCGGTCGAGCGGAGTAACTGAGCGTGTCCGGAACGTTCCTGGAGGGCCCGTGGGCTGTTCAACGTGAAAAAACCTTTGACGAAAGAGGGTAAAATGGGATTTAATATCCTATTGCGCCCGTGAATCGATTTCAACGGGTGTCAGGATGCAATCCCCTCGATTTCATTAAAGCGCCAGGATGCATCCCACGATGGACGCTTAATCTCGACTTTTCAAGCATAGGGAGTTTTTTTGCAGTGGCCAATATCAAATCTTCCATGAAGAGCATTCGGCAGACCGCCAAGCAGAACAGCCGCAACCGTTCCGCCAAGTCGCGCATGCGCACCTTCGTCAAAAACGTGTTGCAGGCCACCGCCGCGGGTGATCTGCCCCGGGCCGAGGAAGCGTTCCGCATGGCCACTTCGGTTCTCGCCGTGACGGCGCGCAAACGGGTGATCCATCCCAACGCCGCCGCGCGTCAGACCCGTCGGCTGCATGCCCGCGTGCGGGCCCTGGCGACCCAGTCCGCCACGCAGGCCGGTTGATTTTGGACCTCTCGAGCAAGAGCGGAGCGCGGCCTCGATCCCATCGGGATCGGGGCGGCCTTCGCGACCATTGATGCTTTTTGCCGAACTCCCCATCCCCGAAACCGTCATGTCCGGAGTCCACGCCTGTGGATTCACGGAGTGTACCCCCATTCAAGCCCTCACCCTGCCGCTCTCCTTGGCCGGACGAGACGTGGCCGGACAGGCGCAGACCGGGACCGGCAAGACCGCCGCCTTTCTCATCGCCGCCTTTTCGCGTCTGATCCGCTCCCAGGAGGCGGGGGTCACCGTCACCCATGACGGGGTCAGCCATCCCCGCGTCCTGATCATCGCTCCGACCCGCGAACTGGCGGTGCAGATCGAAAACGACGCCCGGCGTCTGGCCGGCGGACTCGATCTGGTCATCACCGCGGTTTACGGCGGGGTCGATTACGAAAAACAGCGCCTCACCCTCGTCGAGGGACGGGTGGATCTTCTGATCGGCACGCCGGGCCGGCTGATCGACTATTTCAAACAGAAAGCCTATCGGGTTTCCGCCGTCGAGGTGCTGGTGATCGACGAGGCGGATCGCATGTTCGACATGGGGTTCATCGAGGATCTGCGCTATCTGCTGCGGCGTCTCCCCCCCTACGATCGGCGTCAGTCCCTGCTCTTCTCCGCCACCCTCTCCTACCGCGCCCAGGAACTCTCCTACGAGTACATGGACTCCCCGGAGGTGATCTCCACCACCGTGGACAGCCGCGCGGTCGAACAGGTGACCCAGAAGCTCTATCATGTCGAGGGACGGCGCAAGATCAGCCTTCTGGTCGGACTGCTGCGCCGGGACCTGGCCGATGATTCGGGTGCCACGACCGGACGCGCCATGATCTTCGTCAATACCAAGCGCATGGGGGAGCGCCTCAAGGAGTGGCTGCGCGGCAACGGCATCCATGCCGGCTATCTCTCCGGCGACGTGCCCCAGGCCAAGCGGTTGCATACCCTGCAACGGTTCCAGGAGGGTCTGGTGCCGGTGCTGATCGCCACCGACGTGGCCGGACGCGGCTTGCACATCGAGGGGGTCACCCATGTGATCAACTTCGATCTGCCGGAAAATCCCGAGGATTACGTGCATCGCATCGGTCGGACCGCCCGCGCCGGCGCCACGGGGGACGCGATCTCCCTGGTGGACGAGGATGGGGCCTACCATCTCGAGGCGATCTTTGAATATCTGGGCGCCGAGATCTCTGCCACCTGGCCGGAGAACGAACTGTTCGTCCATTTGACCCGCCCAGCCCCTCCGACCCCCTCACCAGACTCCCCAGGGCCGAGCGGCCCGGCGGGACGGTTTGGGGCGGGACGGGGACGCACGCGCACCCGGCGCCCCGATCCGGTGGTGAAGCGGGAACCGGACGAAAAACGGGAACCCGTGGTTGCCAAGGCGGCGGAGGCGGGAGGCGTCGCGGGTGGTTCCACGGCGGGCGCGGGATCGGCCTCCACGGCTGTGGAAGCCGGCGGCGAGGCGACTGCCGAGGCCGCGCGCAAACGGCGCAGACGGCGACGCAAACCGGCAGGCGCCGGTTCCCCGGCATCAGACCATTCCGACCCCTCCGGCAGCTCCAACAGCTCCGATTAAGAGAATATCCCCAGCGTTCGGGAACGGCCTCCACACGGACGACCGTTCCCGCATGAATCCAAGGCGAATCCCTTACGGGCAGTTCTTGGCGAGGCGGAATCCGAGGCTGTTGTTGCGCCCGTTCTGCCCGAAATAGAAGCGGATCGCGGAGCGGATGTGCTCCGGATCGTCGTGCCAGCCGCCACCACGGTGGATGCGCAGCGCCGGACCCTTTTCCGGACCCTTGGGATCGATTTCCGGGGATTTGGCGTAATAGCCGTCATCCTTGTAACGGTCCTCGACCCACTCCCATACATTCCCCAACATGTCGTAAAAACCCCACCCATTGGGCTTCAATTGCCCCACCGGATGCGGCTTGCCGCCGCTCTTCCCCTCCGGGTCGCCATGCCAGGCGTATTGCAGGATCTCCCGATCCCCGTCACCCCACGGACGGATGGTGGTCGTGCCGGCCCGCGCCGCATACTCCCATTCGGCCTCCGTGGGCAGCCGGTAGTCGGTGGTTTTCTCCAGTTCATTGATTTTATGAACGAATTTTTGCGTCATGTTCCAGGAGACCTCCTGCACCGGCAGGGTTCGCCCCTTGAACTCACTGGGATTCTCCTTCATCACCGCGCTCCACTGCTCCTGGGTGACCTCGTACTTGCCCAGACAGAACGGCTTGCTGATGGTCACCTTGTGGCGGGGTTGCTCGGAGTCCCCGGCCTCGGTGTCGAAGTGCTTGTCCGACCCCATCATGAAGGTGCCGGCTGGCACGCGGATCAACTCCATGCCGATGGTGTTGGTGATCACCTCGGGCGCATCGGCCACGGCCATGGCCGGGACCAGGGCTGCCACGACGATCATGGCGGTTTGGTTCATGTTCATGGGACTCCTTGAGTTCTGATGGTTCGTGCGCCTGTTCATGTCATCTCCGTTCCTTACGGCTGGAAGGTCAGAAAGGCGACGGTCAGGTAATTCGTGGAGCCTACCAGATCAATGAAGGTCAAGGCCAGAGGGCCGGAGGCGATGGCCGGATCGGCGCCGATGCGTTTGAAGAAGAACGGCAGGGACATGGCGATGGCCGAGGCGGCTGGAATATTCAACGCCATGGCAATGCCAACCGTCAACGACAGGAGCGGATTCTGGAAGAACAGATAGGCCGCCCCCGCCAGACAGAGCCCGTAGAAGGCGCCCTGGATCGCATTGGCGGCCATCTCCTTGCCCAACAGCTTGAAGAAGTGGGTGTAGTTGAGCATCCCCAACGCCAGCCCCCGCACCGCCACCGAACCGGTCTGACTGCCGGCATTCCCGGACATGCCAATCACCACCGGGAAAAAGAAGGCCAACTGCACGATGGAGGAGAGGGTCTCCTCGAAGCCATCCAGGATCGCGGAGATGACCAGATAGCCGATGAAGGCGCTGATCAGCCACGGCACCCGCACCTTGAAGATGTGGAACGGCGACTGGGCCAGCAGATCATCCGAAACCACGCCGGCCCGTTTCATCTGCGCGCGGGTGTTTTCGTCCTGGATCACGTTGACCAGGTTGTCGATGGTGATCTGTCCCACCAGCGAACCGCGGTCATCCACCACCGGCAGGGCCAGCAGGCGATATTGGGAGATCTGTCGCGCCACTTCGTCCAGGGGGGTGTTGACATGCACCCGCACCAGACGGGAGTTCTCCAGATCCTCCAGGGTGGCCTCGGGATCGGCCAGCATCAACCGCCGCAGCGAGCAGACCCCGGCCAGACGCTTTTGGGCGTTCATGGTGTAGAGGTAGAACACCGAATCATGGGAGCCGAGCCCCTGAATGATGCGGATCGCTTCGGCGGCCTGGGTTTTCTCCGGCAGGATCAGCGCCTTGGGAGTCATCAGACTGCCGGCGGTGTTCAGGGTGTAGCCCTTGCTTTCGTATTCGGTCAGTTGCAGATCCTCGTTCAAGGCATCCCGCAACCGCTTGGCCACCCCCTCGTCCAGCTCCTTGAGGTTGCGTTCGCACGCCTCCTCGGGCAGACACTCGAGCATGGCCACGATGTGTTCCAGCTCGCAATGGGTGAGAATATGGCACTTCAAGGTATCGCGCATCTCCTCGAAGACCAGGGCCGCATGTTGCGGCGGGGTGACGAATTCGAAGAACTCGTTGGCCTTGTCGTTGGAGAAGTCGTTCAAGACATTGGCCAGATCGGCTGGCTTGAGCTTGAACATCATTTGCGAGAGGTGATACTTGGCCCCCTTGCGGTGCAGCCGTTCGATGGCCTCCGGGATCTGGGGATCATAGGATGACGCGGATTGATGGTCGCCATCGTCGAAATTCATCATGCTCATGGTCGTGTATCCTCGTTTGGGCGGTTCGGTTGGGTACGGGTCGTGGTGTCACAGCCCATAGGTGAACGTGGCGATCAACAGGTAGTTGATCACGCCCAGGACATCGACCGTGGTCAGAACGTAAGGTCCGCCGCCGACCGCCGGATCGTGGCCCATCTTCTGGAGCAGGATCGGGAGGGTGGCCGCGATGACGCCGGCATAAACGATGTTGCTTAAGATACTGATTCCGACCACAAAGGCGAGCATCGAGCTTTTGAAGACCACCATGGCGTAGGTGGAGAGACACACCCCATAAAAACCGCCGACCAGAAGACCGACACTGGTCTCCTTGACGAGAAGTTTGAGGTAGTTGTTGACCTTGATTTTTCCCGTCGCCAGTCCGCGAATGGCCACCGTGGTGGTTTGATTGCTGACGTTGCCGGCCATGCCGAAGATCATCGGCATGAAAAAGCTCAACTGGATCACCGTGGCCAGGGTGTGTTCGTAGTGGCTCAGGATCCACGCGGCGGCCAGACCACCCAAGAAGGGGGCGATCAGCCAGGGGATGCGGGACTTGGCGATGTGGACGAAGGTCTGGGACATGACATCGAGCTTGGCGTAGACATCGGCCATCTTGAGCATGGTCTGGGTGTCGGCGGCGCGGATGTCGTGGATCAGGTCGTTGACCGTGATGATGCCGCACATCATCCCCTGATCGTTGACCACCGGAATGGCCAGCAGGCGGGCCCTGGTCACCTTGCGGGCCACCTCCTTGACCGGCGTGTTCACATGCACGCTCAAGACATCGCTATCGACGATTTCGGAGATGGGACGATCGGCAGGCGAAAGCAGGAGCTGACGCAGGGAGCAGACCCCGGTCAGATGGTTCTCGGCGTTGACGGCATAGGCGTAGAAGACCGGCGCCTGCACGGAGAGTTCCCGCACGATCTCCACCGCGGAACCCGCGAAGGTGGTATCGGGCAACGAGAAGAAACGCGAGGTCATGAGCGCACCGGCGCTGTTCGGCTGATGACGCAACAGGTTGCCCACCTCGATCTGCGTGGCCTGTTGCATCGACTCCATGAGCCGTCCGCCAACCCTGGAGCTGAGATTGTTGATCACCCGAATCCGCGACTCGGAGGTGAGTCGCTCGAGAATGGCGACCGCGGCCTCATCGGTGACGTGCGAGAAGATGTAGTTCTGGAACTCCTCGTTGACATCCTTGATGGCGCGACTGGCATTCATGGGACAGTTGATCAACTCGAAGAGATCCATCGCCTCCTTGGGGTCGAGGGAGGAGTTGATCACCTGGGCGATGTCGCTCGGCGCGAGCTTTTCGATCACCCGGCTCAAGTGGACGGTTGCCCCCTTGCGGTAGAGCCTGTGGATGGTTTCAGCGTATTTGGGCGGTTTGGCTGGGGTGGAGGGGTGTGGGTCATCAACAATGATCGCGCTCATTAGGCTCCTCTGGAGGAAAGGGGAACGACTCGGCGTCGCGCACGCGTTCGATCAATTGGGATGCGCGACGCCGAACAAAAACAGGTGCCTGAAAATGAAGGCTTCAGGCCGCCGAAGAGAACATGTTCATGCCAAGGGCACGCCGTCCGATCAAGAACGGCGACTTCATGATCATCTCCGAAACCTCTTCCTTGGTGGCGCGGCGCGCTTGAGGCAGCGCGGGTTCGAACGCCACGTTCTGGATCGGCGCGGTCCGGGTCGGATGTTTCGGGGTCGAAGGGGTTCGGGTGGTGATCATGGGGTTGGTGCTCCTCGTGGCCTGGCAAGGTGCAGTGGCATGGGGTGACGATGGATTCTATTGAGCTGGCGATCCCAAATTCAGAAACTTTATTGAGTTTATCTTGTCATTAGCTGGTTTTGTCAGATGGTACGAAGAATATCCACCTGAAATATAGTGGAATTTTTCCGTACATTTCTTTCCGGGAGGTGAAGCGATCTTCAGTGGGATGGTAATGGCATGCACGACAAGGGGGTGGACAGGGAGGATCGGAACACGGGGACGCAAGCGCTAATATTTTTGTATATCAATATATTATAATGCCATTGTCGTTGTATTCCGAACTCCAACCGAACGCCGTGCTCCCCTGGGCCGTGATGAAGAAGCCAACTGGACGTTGGGATTCGGGAGTTGTATTGGTGTAATTGGGGATCACTATTGAAAAAAATTTCTTGATAGGCCTATTATGATAAATAAATTTCTCGTTGCATCCCCTGTGGCAAACAGAGAATATCGATTCAGTCGCCTGGGGAGAAACCAACACGGATAGGGGGCTATTTCCGCCCGCGCGACTTTAATGGACAATCCGTGTCCGCATCCGGGAGGCACCCTTGGGCAATTTGTTGGATCTGAAAGGCCGTTTCATCGGCATGGTGTTGATCCTCGTCAGCGTCATCGCCATCGAGGGGGTGGTGGGCATCTACGGCTTCAACGTGGTACGCGATCGCATCGAACACCTGGACCGCTTTCTGATCCCCCTGATGCGCTCCCTGTCGCGCATCGAGAGCCTGCATGTGCAGCTCAACCATCAGTTCGAAAAGGCCCCCCGCGACGAGCAATCCTCGGACCACATCCTGGTCAACCGGCGTATCATCCACGATCAGACCACCCGCATCCGGGAGGAGACCCTCCAGGGGATCGAGACCGCCGAGGCCGCCTCCAAATTGGAAACTCTGACTGGCAATCTCCCGGAGCTGCGCAAGATCAGCCAACGGCTCGTGGAGCTGCGCGCGCTCCAGGTGAGTCTGGACGAAACCATCCAAAAAACCCCCCTGGCCGGCTCGGAAGGGATGATCCGTCTGCCGGTGGGGATCAACCGTCAACTGGTGGACGAATCCGAACACCAATACTCCCGCGCCGACGTGCTGTTGGAGCTGGTCGAGGACGCGATGGGCAGTTCGGTGACCACGTTGTTGCGTCTGAGCGACAAGACCATCTTTCAGTTGATCACGGTCTGGATCGTGAGCGTGGTGGTGTGCGTGCTCCTGGCCGGAGCGCTGGCGGTGAGCATTCTGCGCCCGATACGCCTGGCGCAACGGGCGGTGCGACACATCGCCGAGGGGGATCTGGACTTCCACATCGATCCGGCCTCCCACGACGAACTCGGTCAGCTTTTGTCCGCCATGGGCAACATGGCCCAGGCGCTGCGTGAACGGCAACGGGTGGAGAACCTGTTGCGGGAGTCGGAGAAGATGTCCTCCCTGGGCCGGCTCTCCATCGGTCTGGCCCATGAGGTCAACAACCCCCTGGCCAATGCCGTGGTCAACCTCGAGGTGCTGGAGAACGAACTGGCCGAACATGCCCCGGCCCATGTCGAACGGTGCGCCGTGGTCCGACGCAACGTCGAAAAGGCGATATCGATCACCCGCGAACTGCTGAACTTCTCCCGCCCGGATCTCCCCTCCATGGGACCGGTGCAGCTTCAGGACGCCATCGACGGGGTGATTCTGCTCCTCGGGCAGCGGTTGCGTTCGATCCGGGTCCGCCTCGACCACGACGAGGATCTGCCCGAGGTGATGGGCATGAGCGGCAAGTTGCAGCAGGTGTTCATGAATCTGATCCAGAACGCCATCGAGGCCATGCCCCATGGCGGGGAGCTGGTGATCGCCTCGCGCCAGGAGGCCGAGTGGGTCCGGATCGACATTCGCGACAGCGGTCCGGGCATCGAACCGGCCCTGTGCACCAAGGTGATGGAGCCGTTTTTCACCACCCACATCGAACGGGGTGGGGTGGGCCTGGGGTTGACCGTGTGTCAGAACATCCTTGACCAGCACGGCGGTTCGTTGGTGTTCGACACCACCCCGGCCCCGGAGGGGGGGTTGCGGGCCATCGTGCGCTTGCCCCGACCCGCGACGCGCACCGGTTCAATGAGGCCATTCGAGGTCAAGTGAGGCGCCATGGGCATGAATCCGATTCTGATCGTGGACGATGACCCGGATTTCTGCCAGGTGGTCATCGATGTGTTGACCAAGGCGGGATTTCCCACCGTGCGCGCCGGCAGCGGGCACGAGGCGTTGGCCGTGCTCCGCAACACCAAATGCGACATCGTGCTCCTCGATCTGGTGTTGCCGGGCATGGATGGTCTGGAGGTGTTGCGGCGTATCCACGAACAGGACGAACATGTGAAGGTGATCCTGATCACGGCCTTCGCCACGATCGAGAATGCGGTCAACAGCATCAAGATGGGGGCCACGGAGTTCTTGACCAAACCTTTCCGGATCAACGACTTCACCACCATGATCCATCGGACGATCGAGGAGATCCGTTTCGAGGCCAAGGCGCGGGAGCTCAATCTGGATCCGTTGCTGGCCAGCCTCTCCCATCCGATCCGGCGCGGCATCGCCGATGCCCTGAACGAACGGGAGGAGCTGCGCCTCACCGACCTGATGCAGCTTTTGGCCATCACCGATCACACCAAGTTGACCTTCCATTTGAAGAACCTGATGGAACACGGCATCATCGACAAGAACCGTAACCGCGGCTATATCCTGACACAACAGGGTCGCATGCTGCTCTCCGGCCTGCGACGCATCTCCATGAGCCTGGGGGTGAACGGTCACGTCAAGGTGGGCTGAGGAGACGACTCCGGCCAGCCGCGCGGCTCCGGGGAGGCGCCTGCTCCCCGGACCCGGCATGCCACCACCCCAGGCCGATGCTCACTCGGCGGTGGAGAAATATTGGGCGAAGGCGAAATCCTCCCGATTGACATGGTTGAGCAGCCACTCGAGCATCCAGCGCCGCAACTCCTTCAGATTCTTGTCACTCCCCTCGGACACCTTCTTCTGGAACTCGTTGAGCTGTTCGATCAACTGGTTGTGAATGATGCGGTGCTGGGGGGCATTCGGATAGTTGCGACTGACCAGGGTCTCCTCCTCGTCGGCGAAGTGGGCCTTGGCATAGATGATCAATTCGTCGCACACCGTGGAAAGGGACTCCCACTCCTGAGGGGTGAGGGAGCGCTCGCCGGTCACCGCGCCCCCGAGGATCTCATCCGCATCGACCACGATGTTGAAGAGCTTCTCATGGGCGAGATTGAAACGGGGTTCCCCGACATCCACCATGGTGGAGAGGAGTTTGGCGTGGAATTCGCTTTTCATGGGGGCTTCGATCCTTCATGCTATGTGGGTCATGACAACGATGCGCCACCCCGCGTCCTGATCGCGGAGTCGGCCATCACGATTCGTGGCTTTCCGGAAGAGGCCGGTCGAAACCGCGCGCTTCCTGGCAAGGGATGGTCACTCTATGCCACGTTTTGGAAGGGTTGTACAGCCCCTTCCGCCCCTGCGTCCGGACCGGTGCGAAATTGTCCTTAATACTGGAAAAACATGCAAAATCCACTCAGAATTCTCTTCATCGAGGACCACGCCGATCTGGCCGCCAATCTCGCCGATTATTTCGAGGCCAAGGGGCATGTGGTGGACATGGCCATGGATGGGGTGACCGGACTCCATCTGGCGTTGGTGAACGGTTATGACATCATCGTGCTCGATCTGATGCTGCCCGGCATGGATGGGATCACGGTGTGTCGCAAGTTGCGCCAGGAGGCGCGACAACCCACGCCGGTGATCATGCTCACCGCCCGCACCACCCTGGATGACAAGATATCGGGATTCTCCAGCGGCGCGGATGACTATCTGATCAAGCCCTTCGAGCTCAAGGAGTTGGAGATGCGCATCCTGGCCTTGAGCAAGCGGGCCACGGGTCGGGTGAGTCGCCAGGTGCTGCACGTGGCCGATCTGGCGTTCAATCTCGACACGTTGCGGGTGCAACGGGCCGGGCAGACCTTGGAGTTGCCGGCGATTCCGTTGAAGATTCTCGAACTGCTCATGCTGCGCTCTCCTGGCGTCGTCGAGCGTGCCGACATCGAGCACGCGGTCTGGGGGGACGATCCCCCGGACTCGGACGCGTTGCGTGTACACATGCACACCCTGCGCGCCGCCATTCAGGCCCATGGCGCGCCACCCCTGCTGCACACCCTGCGCGGCATCGGCTATCGACTGGCACCCCCCGATGCGCCGTCGGCTTGATCTGCGACTGCGGGTGGCTCTGGCCTTTGCCGCCTTCGGGGCGGCGATCGCCTGCCTGATGGCCCTCACCTTGTACATGGCCACCCACGATCTCGGCGTCCGTTTGATCGACGAGAGCTTGAGCGCCGAACTCGACGACTTCTTCGCCCGGCGCGAGCGCAATCCCCACTCCCTGCCGCCCCGGACCGTCACCCTGCACGGCTATGTCACCAGCGCCACCGATTCCACCCATGAGTTGCCGGAGTATCTCTCTCCGCTCCCACCGGGACGTCATGATCTGGTGGTGGGCGCCTCCACCTACCGGGTGGCGGTGGCGGATCGGGACGAGTCGCGCTATTATTTTCTTTACGACACCTCCTTGCAGCACCGGCGCGAGGGGCGGTTTCTGCTGCTGCTGGCGATCAGCATGCTGGCCATCGTGTTGATTTCGGCGGTTGGGGGGTTTTGGCTGGTGGGCGGGGTGATCGCGCCGGTGACCGAGTTGGCCCGCAAGGTCAAGGATCGTTCGCCGGATCTCTGGTCCCTGCGTCTGGCGGATGCCTTTGCCCAGGATGAGGTGGGTGAGTTGGCCCACGCCTTTGATCTCCATCTGGCCCGGTTGCGGGCCTTCATGGAGCGGGAGCGGGCCTTCACGGCGGATCTGAGTCATGAGTTGCGCACCTCGTTGGCGGTGATTCTCGGAGCCACCGAGATCCTGATGGCCGATGAGGCGTTGTCGGAGAAGCAGCGGATGCGGGTGGAGCGGGTGGAGCGGGCCGCCCGCGACATGGCGGAGATGGGTTCCGCGTTGCTGCTGATGGCCCGTGAGGAGCGGGCATTGGTTCTCGACGAGCAGGCACCGGTTGCCGAGGTGGTGACCGAGGCCGTGGAGAAGCATCGTTTTCTTCTGAAAAACAAGCCGATTCAGCTCGTGCTGCGGGTTGATCCGGCTTTGCGTCTGGCTGTGGATCGCGGTCTGTTGTTCATCGCGATCGCCAATCTGATCCGCAATGCTTTTGCCTACACCGAGCAGGGGGAGATTCACATTCTGCTGGAGGGTGACATCCTGACCATTCGGGATACCGGTCGCGGTTTGCGTGCCCGTCAGGCCGAAGCCCTGTTGCCGCGTCATCTCACCCAGCACCAGGGTGCCGGCATCGGTCTCACCCTGGTCAAGCGCATCTGCGATCGGTTCGGATGGAAACTGGCCCTGGAAGGTCAGGAGGGGATTGGCACCACGGCGGTGATTCGGTTTTCGGCCTGAGTCATGCCGCATGCGTGATGGGTTCCAGGCGTGGGAAAC
>JADGAY010000050.1 GCA_015231775.1 Magnetococcales bacterium
GGATCAGCTCCGGACGCGGCTCCTTATCGGCCAACTCCAGGGCGCGCCGTCCATGACTGGCCACCGACACCGTGTATTCGCCACGCAGGGTCTCGGCGAGCACCTTGACATTGGCGAGCACGTCATCGACGATCAGCAGACGGGGTTTTTCCATGGGTTATCGTGGTGAGCAACAAGAATGCCGGGCACGGAACGTCCCGGAAAGAACAGCGCGCCTCCAATCCGGGAACGCGCGCGGGGTAGAGCCTCGATCAAAATCAACATCAGGCGCCATCACGTGCATGATGGGGGAACTCCCCGGATCGTGGCGACCGTTCCTCGGGCGTTCCAGGATCAAGATCATTCGGCGATCAGGTGGTACTGGCGCATCTTCTCGAGCACCTTGTCCCGGGTCACCGGCTTGCCCAGATAATCGGTGCATCCACCCCGGAAAAAGGCCTGCACCACATGCTCCTCGGTGTTCAGGGCGGTCACCATGAAGATGACCATCTCCTCCCCATCATCGGAATTCTGTTCCCGTTCCATCTCGCGGATACGCCGCAACGCCTCTTGCCCATTCATCTCCGGCATCATGATGTCCAGACAGACCAGATCGTAGGGATCGCCATCGAGCAGGGCCATCTCGCAGGCCTCGAGGGCCTCCTTGCCGTTGACCACCAGGTCGCACGATCCGTGCGGGGAGAGGATCTTCTCCATCAACAGGCGATTGTGCGCCTCGTCGTCGGCAATCAGGATCTTCATGTCACGCTCTCGTGGCCTGGGAGGTTCAATCGTCGGGACGATTGGAGGGGTTGGATGATCCGGTATCATACGGTTGACGCCAACCATAGCTCAAGATCTCTTGAACGGCATCGACGCGCAGCAGTTCGTGGAGCACCTTGCCCAACACCACCGGTTTCTTGCCATCCATCTCCATGCTGATCACGTAGATGTCGGCGGTCCGCCCCTTGCCCTGGATGGTCTGGCCGTTGATGCCCATCTTGGCGAGGAGTTCGAGCACCTCCAGCAGGGCGCCGGCGCGATGACGCACGGTGAAGGTGATCACCAACGCCTCGGAACCGGGCTGCACGGCCCATTGCCCTTTTTCCCACTGCGCGCCCTGGATCTTGATGCAGTTGGCGGAATGGACGATCCAGCGTCCGTCCTCGGAGAGCCGTCCCACGATCGGCATGCCGGGCACGGCCAGGCAACAGGTGGACCAGAGGATATCCTTGCCGGTCAGGGAGGTGAGCTGGAAGGTGCCGCTGGCCGAATTGCGGTTGATGCCGCGCACCGTGGCCTCCTGATTCTTCAAGGCCTGTTTGATGAGGGTACGGGCACGGGCGGTCTTGACGTGTTCGAGCCAGGCACGTTGCGGCTTGGCGTTCTTGGCGGTGAGGATGCGCACCACGTCCCCATCGGACATGGGGAATTCCGGTGGTCTGGGGATGCCGTTGATCTTGGCGCCGATGCAGCGCTCGCCGAGTTCGGTGTGGACCATGTAGGCGAAATCGACCACCACCGAATCGACCGGAAAGGTGAAGCGATCCCCCTTGGGGGTGTAAACATCGAGCATGTCGGGCAGGACATGGGCATGCACCTCGGACATGCGCAGATCGCTGTCCCCCAGGGTGGCCAACAGTCGCATGTAGCGGCCCGGATCCGGTCCGCTGCTGCCCCACTTGGCGAGCACGCCCAGGCGATTGGGCTTTTCGTCGCACTTGCGCACCACATGAATGTTGAGGGGATGGCCATCCCAGATGATGCGCGTGGTCAGGGCCTTGAAGCCGTTGACGCGCGGGGCGTTGAGATAATCGCGCACATGGCGCGGGAGCGGCCCGAAGATCGAATGCATCTTGCCGAGCACCCGCCAGGCGGTATCGTCGTCCTCGACCAACAACCGCAACCGGAAAACCGGCCACCCGATCAGAAGCAACCGTCCGGTGCCGGGTTTTTCGGTGAGGTAGAAGAAATCGGAGATCCGCTTGGGTTCGATCACGAACCCCTCGGCCAGGCCCGGCCCCACCACCAGGTCGAGGTTCTGGGCGAGTTTCTGCATGCTCGCCGCACCGCGGGCACGCAGATCCTCCAGGGTCTTTTCGGCACGCCGGTACTGGACCGGCATCAGATGCGGCAGGGTCAGATCGATCAGGGAGTCGGCCAACTCCATGACCCCCAAGCGACGGGTCACGCCGACGTAGATCAGGGCGAGGCTGGCCTTGTTCTTGGCCTTGGTGACCCCATGGACCTCCAGGGAGGAGGAGTTGTGGAGCACGTCGAAGGTCTTGACGAGCAGGACGCGCAGATCCTGGGAGGCGGCGATGAGAATGCGCCGGTAGGTGGCGGGAAGATCGCCGCTGCCGGTCTGGAGATTGCGGATCTTGGAGAGCGCCTCGACCAGGTTGAGGATCACCGGATCGAACTCCCGGATGTGCCGTTCGGCCTCCATGGTCGGCGGGGCATCCTCGAGGGCGTCGTGCAGCAAGGCGGCGCACACCCCCTGGGTATCGGTCAGTCCCCACTCCAGGCAACTCTTGGCCACCTGGACGCAATGGGTGACATAGGGCGCGCGATCCAGTTTGCGCACCTGTCCCTGATGAAACCTGCAGGCCATGTCCACGGCCTCGGAGACCTTGACGGTCGCATCATCCCCGAGATGCCGTCGCGAAAGGTCGAGCAGTTCCTGAATCTGATTGGCGAGATCCATGAATCAAATGGTTCCCTATGCGCTTGCGAGCGTGAGCCACCCGGATCGGGTCAATCTACAATATTTCTTTCTCGCACCGCGGCAAAGGAAGTTTGAAATATTTTTTTCCGCTTGCATATCATTGAAGCATCCGATTTGATCCGTTATGCTGTGTAAAAGAGATACCCATCATCGGCCAGACATTCAAGGAGAAGAACATTGTTCAGATTTATCAAATGGATCTTCCGCACATTCATGCCGTTTGTCCTGGGTATAGGCTTCGGCATCGGTTTCTTCTTCCTGTTCAACCACTTTTCGCCCATGTTGCCGGACGGCAAGGCGCGCCTCGCCGCGATCCAAAACCAGCTCCAGGGCAAACTCACGGGCAAGCCCGCCCCCGATGGCCCGGCCAAACCGACAGCCCAAACGCCGACCACGCCCCCATCCAAGCCGGCTCCCACGCCTCCGACACCCGCGCAGGCCCCCTCTCTCACCGTCGCACCGGTCGAGGAGCCAAGCGGGCAGGCCGTGGTGGCCATGAGTCAGAGTCAAGAGGTCGCCCCCAGCCCGGCACCGGCCACCGTGGTGGTACCGGCCCCCGTGGTGGCACCGGCCCCCGTGGTGGCGGCTCCCGCAACTCCGCCCTCCGTGGCGCCTCCGGCTCCCGTTGCAGCGGCCCCGGCCCCCGTTGTGGCCCCGGCCCCCGTGGCGGCGGCTCCCGCCTCGCAAGCCAAAACCACCACCCCTCCAGACCATTCACCCGCCGGCCAGTGGCGCCGCGCCTGCCTGGAACGGCTCGCATGGGGCAAACGCATGGTGGAGGATGGTTTGAACCAGTGTCCGAAATCGGGTTACATGCGTCAAAACTGCCTGGATTATTATCGCGGCCTGGAACGGCACTACCAGGGCGTGACCTGTGACCCGAAAGCGGGCGGCATGCCGATGCCCGGCTGGTGATCTCCACCAGAAACCGGCTCATCCCCCTTGCCCGTGTGGCCACCAGTACGTAGCCCACGGGCAACGAACACGTTTTCGCGTTCATGCCCGACCTGGCGCAAAGCGCCCACTCCCGGCCAAGATGCCGCGCCCCTTTCTGGAATCAGGCCGGTTCAGGCGGACGGGCCAAACACCAACACACCAGGAGAGCATGACCCCGAGGGGAGAACGCCAGCGGCTGAACTCAATCCAGCAACGCCTCGCTGGTCTCATCCTCCCCGGTGAACAACAGATCCATCATCCCTGGAGACCAGGCATGATTGACGATGGCCGGGGGGCCGAACAGCACGATGGTGCGATCGATGACGCGCCACTGCTCCTCCCGGATCGGCAGGGAGTTCCGGTTGGCCGGTTCCCCCAGTTGGAACTGCAATGTAAACAGACGAGCAAAACGGTCCATTGAGCACTCGATTCCAAAGGGCCGGCATCCAGGGAGATACCCCTTTTGACGGTCTTTACAGAGTGGATGATACGACGGGGCCAGAATACGCATGCATCATGCCATGCCGGGCAGGGTGCGCGCCTCGTCACCCCGTCACCACAATCCCGTAAGGATTCCGAACAGATCCGCATGACTTCCATGCCAACACGGTGGTTTCTCCCAGCCTTGGGGATTCTGGCCTGGTGCGTGCTGACCCTGCTCAACACCGCCCAGGCCGCCTCGTTGACCATCGGCACCATCAGCAATACACCGGTCAAGGAGATTCGTCAATACACCCCCATCGCCCAACACCTGGCGGCACGCCTCGGCTACCCCCGTCCCGACGAAGGGCGGGTGATCGTGGCCCGCGATATCCGGCACATGGCGGAGATGATCAAGCTGGGCGAGGTGGATATCTACATCGACAGCCCCCTCTCCTCCTTGGGGGTGAACCGTTTGAGCGGCGCGGAAATGGTGCTGCGGCGCTGGAAGCACGACATTCCGGAGTACGAATCGCTGATCTTCGTGCGCAATGAGAGCAAAATCGAATCCTTGAGCGATCTGGAGGGGGAGATCATCGGCTTCAAGGATCCCAACTCCACGAGCGGCTATCTGCTGCCGCGCATCGCCCTGACCGAATCCGGACTCGACCTCGTCCCCGCCTCCCGACTCAAGGCCCAGACCAAACCCGGACAGATCGGCTATCAGTTCACCAACGCCAACGAAAACACCATCGTCTGGGTGCTCTTCGGCAAGATCGCCGCCGGCGCCATCGCCTGGGACGAACTGCTCTCCCGGCCTTCCTCCGAACAGGAGCGGCTGCGGGTGATCCATCAAACCCCCGCCCTGCCACGTCATGTGGTCAATTTCCGCCCTGGACTCACCTCGGAAACCCGCGAGGCATTGATCGACGCCCTGATCGACCTGGAGCGATCCCCGGCAGGGAAGGAGCTGCTGAAAGCGTTCGAAAACACCACCCGTTTCGATCTCCTGCCCCCGGAAACCCTGCTCCAGCTGGAGCAGATCCGTCCCGCCGTGCTCGCGATTCTCGGTATCCCCTGATGTCCGGGATCCGCTTCAAACTGCTCGGATTCACCGCCCTGATCATCCTGCTGGTCTCGGCGGCCTTGACCTCCCTGTCGATCCTCGAGCACCGCGACCAGATTCTCGAACGCCACCAGATCGAGGCCCGGCAGTTGTTCGCCACCCTCTCCGACTCCCTTCTCGATCCGCTCTACCGCCTCGACCTCCAGGCCTTGCGTCGCCATCTGTCGGCCATGCGCAAGCACCGCGACGTGGCGCAAACCATGCTCCTGGACCCTTCCGGATCGATCCTGGTCGATGGCACGCCGGAGAACAGCTCCTTTGGACTGCCCCCCAAGGATCCGTTCCTGAAAAACCTGCTGCTCTCGGATCGACTCGCCATCCACATCGATGCCGATACCCTGTGGATCGGTGGCGCGCTCGCCCTGGAGCCGAACAAACCGTTGGGTTGGCTGGCCCTCGGCCTCTCCCTGGAGGAGCTGCACCAGCGACTCGCGGCCCATCTGCGCTCGCAACTCCTGGTGGCGACCCTCGGCGTGCTGATCGGCCTGCTGCTCGCCTTCGTGCTCTCCACCCGTTTCACCCGCCCGATCACCACCCTCACCCAAGCCGCCAACCGCATCTGCACGGGTGATGAGACCCTCGAGATCCCCATCATCGGCCAGGACGAACTCCTCACCCTCTCCCATGCCCTGGAACGAATGGTGGCCCAAATCCGCGCCTCGCGGAACGAACTCAAGGATCTGAACGCCTCATTGGACAAGAAGGTCGAAAAACGGACCGCCGAACTGGAACAGGCCAGGAAGGTGGCCATCGAGGCCAGTCAGGCCAAGAGCAACTTCCTGGCGAGCATGAGCCACGAGATCCGCACCCCGATGAATGCCATCATCGGTCTGACCGAGCTGGTCCTGGAAGGCGATCAACTCCCCCCGACGGCGCGGGAGCATCTGCGCATCGCGTTGCAGGCGGCCCGATCGTTGCTGCGGATCATCAACGACATTCTCGACTACTCCAAGATCGAGGCCGGACGTCTGGACCTGTCGCGGGAGGCGTTCCAGATTCAACCGATGCTCGATCACCTCCATGAACTGTTCCGCTCCCGTCTGCTGGAAAAAAGGCTCGCGCTGCGGGTGCGGATCTCCCCGGAGTGTCAAACCACGCTGCTCGGCGATCCGTTGCGGCTCGAACAGATCCTGATGAATCTGATCGGCAATGCCATCAAGTTCACCGAAGCCGGTGGCATCGACGTGCAAGTCTGGGAACGTGACATCGACACCCATCGCCTGGAGCTCAACTTCTCGGTGCGCGATACGGGAATCGGCATGTCCAGGGCGCAGTGCGACAAGCTCTTCTCCCCGTTCTCCCAGGCGGATGCATCGATCACCCGCCGCTATGGTGGCACCGGACTGGGGTTGGCGATCAGCAAGAAGCTGTTGGAGTTGATGGGCGGACGGATCCAGGTAGAGAGTCAAACCGGGGTTGGCACCACGTTCCGCTTCTCCATCGAATGCGAACGGAGCGCGGCGAGTCGTTTCGAGCGGGCCTATCCCCCCGTATCCGCGCCCGTGGTCCATCTGCCCGCCTCCACCCCCGCCATCGAGCGGCCAACCGCCTCTCCCGCCATCGACCTCGCCCGCGCCCATCTGACCGGGAACCGGATCCTGCTGGTCGAGGATAATCATGTCAACACCCTGATCGCCGTGGAGATCCTCAAGGGGGTTGGCATCTCCGCCGATTGCACCACGAGCGGCGCGGAGGCGCTGCGCGCGGTGGATCCCAACCGTCATGCGGCGGTGCTGATGGATCTCCAGATGCCCGACATGGATGGTTACGAGACCACGCGCCGATTGCGCGAACGACCGGAACTCACTGCGTTGCCGATCATCGCCATGACCGCCCATGCCATGAGCGGCGATCGGGAGAAATCCCTGCAAGCGGGTCTGAACGACCATCTGACCAAGCCCATCGATCGCCCCACCCTGTTTTCGACCCTGATGCGCTGGATTCCGACGCGCGGACAGCCGACGATCACCCTCCCCGCCATGCCGGTGGCCAGCGTGGATGCCGCCGGACATTGGCCCGAGCTGCCCGGTTTCGACATGCCCGCGATCATGGAACGGCTGCATGGGGATCTCCCCTTGCTGCTGCTGCTGCTCGAGGAGTTCGAACAGACCTTCGCCCCGATCGTCCAAAAGCTCCATGCCGTCCTTCCTTCGCTGAAAGAGAGACCGGACGAAGAGCTGGCGCGCACGCTGCACACCCTCAAGGGGACCGCCGGCAATCTGGGCGCATCCCGTCTGCACGATGTCGCCAGAGGGTTGGAACGCTCCCTCAAGAACCCAACCGATGTCGCTTCCCGCCAGCATTGGCTCGATCAACTCAATGCCGCGTTCCTCTCCATCGACACCGCCATCGGGCTGTTGCGCGTCGGAGGGGCAACCAGTTCAAAAATCATTTCACCCCAGAACGAGGCACAAACATCTCAAACGGCCTTTTTGGCACATAAACTCTTGCTCATGGTTGAAAAAAACGATATTGATGCAGACAAGGTTCTGCTGGAATTGCGAGATCTTCTTGATCAGACGGAAGCTCACCCGCTTCTCGACCGTGTTCAAGAGCATTTGGCAAGTTTCGATTTTGAAGGCGCCATGACGCATCTCTCGGAACTGATCCAACATTACAATCTTAAGGAATGATTTTATTACTATCATTATGTTTTTGGCAAGCAGATAAAATACCATGAGAACACAATCGCGCTTCCATCCCTGGATCCAAATCGCATTCATTCTGGTGCTTCTGCTTCCGGTGATCACCACCCGCCCGGTGATGGCCGAGGAAAAACTGGTGATCGTCACCCCGTTCCCCAAGCTGGTCACGGAGCCGTTTCAATCGACATTCGAAAAACTCCATCCGGAAATCAAGATTAAATTGTTCCGATTCAAGACCGAAGCCGGCATCAAGGCGGTGCAAAAAGGGGTGGCCGAGGGCAAGGCGCCCGATCTGTTCTGGGCATCGGCCAAGGATGCCTTCGAAATTCTCTCCGACGACCACCTGCTGGTCCCCTATCAATCCGCCACCCCAGGGATCGCCAAACAGATCGGCGGACAGTTGGTGCACGACGCCGACTTTCATTTCACCGGCTTCGCCCTCTCCAGCTACGGCATCATGTGGAACGACTATTTCACCCGCTTGCATGGGATCCCGGATCCCAGGGATTGGGAGGATCTGACCGAGCCGGCCTATTTCGGACAGTTGGCCATGTGCACCCCGGCCCTCTCCGGCACCACCCATATGACGGTGGAATCCATTTTGCAGAATTACGGCTGGGAGCAAGGGTGGATGCTCTTGAAGGGGATGGCCGGCAATGTGCGCCAATTCGCCAGAAACTCCATCGATGTGCCGGATGCGGTGGTGGCCGGAACCGCTGGCGCGGGTTTGGTGATCGATTTTTACGGCCTGACCAACAAATCCGCCGGACACGATGTGGATTTCGTCACCCCGAAACGCCCCTCGCTGGTGCCGGCCAACATCGCCCTGGTCAAGAACGGCGCCAACCCCAAGGCCGCCAAGGCCTTCATCGATTTTGTGCTCACCCCGGAAGGACAGAAACTGCTGCTCCTCCCGGAGATCAGCCGCCTGCCGGTCAACCCCTCGGTCTACGCCCAGGCCCCGCGCAACTATCCGAACCCGTTCACCAACAACGATCTCTTGAACGCCCAACCATTCGATGTCATGCTCTCCAAGGATCGTTACGGCCTGATCAATCACCTCTTCGACGCCGTTCTGGTCCATGCGTTGCCGGAGATCCAGGCCGCCACCAAGGCGATCCACCAGGCACACCAATCGATCACCCGGAAATCCACCTTGAACACGCCCTGGTTTTCGATTCCCGGGAATTTCCTGAATGCCGGGCAGGTCAATCTGGCCCGCGAAAAACGCGATCAGGCCCGCAAACGGCTTGGCATGGCCCCGATCCCCCTTGAGCGAACCCAAGACCCAAAACTCGTGGAACTCTTTCCGGAAGGATCGAAACAGCTCTCCGAGCAACAAAAGAGCGCCCAAGAGAAGATGCTCGCCAGTTGGCTCGCCCAGGCGCGCACCTCTGCCGGCGAGGCGGAAAAACTGGCCCAAGAGGCCGTGCGGACACTTACCCACGCCGCTCCCTGACGCCATTTCATCGATACAGGTGCCCCATGAACTGGTTCAAAAAAGGGATTCCCTTCCATATCAACCTGCTCTCCATCTTTTTGCTGGTGGTGGGGACGCTGTGCGGCGCCCTGACCTGGTACAACTACACCGCCAACTCAGCCACCGCCATCACGGCGGCCCAGGCGTTGCTGGAACAGGTGAATCAAAAGATCATCGAACGGTTCCAACGCGCCTACGATCCGATCTTCTCCTTGACCGACATCGTGACCAGCATTCGACCGATCAAGGAGTTGCCAGCCCTGGATCGGTTGCACCCCAGTCAGGACTATTTGCGCCAGATCCTCAGCCACAATCCCCAGGTGTTCGCGGTCTACATCGGTTACGATACCGGCGATTTCTTCTATGTGGTCAACCTTGGCCCGGAGGAGGCGTTCCGCAAATTCCTGAACGCCCCGGAGGATACCCAATACGGCGTGATGACCGTCATGGCCGATGATCCGGATCTCCCGCGCAAACGGTGGGTGTTTCTCGACAAGAACGGCTTCAGCCTGGGGGTGCACCCCCTGGAGAAGACCGAGTACGATCCCCGGATCCGCCCCTGGTACATCAATGCCCTCGAGACCCAAGGGGCCAAGGCCTCCGAGCTGTACGTCTACAGCACCAGCAACAAGCCGGGCGTGACCATTTCGCAACGGTTCCAGGGCGATGATGAGATCGACGGGGTGTTCGGCGTGGACATGACCGTCAGCCATTTCTCCCATTTTCTGCAACAGCAACAGTTCTCGGAATCCAGTCAACTCTTCTTCTTCAACGGAAAGGGGGAGTTGACCGCCCACCCGGATGCCTCCAAGTCGATGCGCGTCGCAACGGACGAAAAGAGCGGCGATCCGCTCCTGGTGCTCGGACGGGTGGCCGACCTGCACGACCCGATCGTCAACGAGCTGTTTTTCCGCCATCAATACGGGTTCTGGGAAAACGGCATGGTCTTCGAGGTCAACGGCACAAAACACATCGGGCAGATCACCCAGGTGCCGGAAAAGTATGCCAAGGACACCAAGATCGCCATCACGGTGCCGTTAAGTGAATTCCTGGGGCCGATTTCCGAGACCGGGAAGCGCAGCCTGATGTTTGCCGCCATCGCTCTGGCGCTGGCCATGCCGATCATCCTGATCATCTCGGTGCGCATCGGCAAGGCGTTGCGGCAACTGGTGGCCGAGACCGGACGGATCCGCCAGTTCCAATTGACCGGACCGGTGGAGGTCGCCTCGGCGGTCTCCGAGATCAAAATGCTCACCCAGTCCATCGGCGCCATGAAGAGCGCCCTGAACACCTTCGGACAGTATGTACCCAAGGCCCTGGTTCACCAACTGATCGAATCGGGCAAGGGGGTCGGCCTGGGGGGCGATCGTCGCACCCTGACCTTGATGTTCACCGACGTCAGCGGCTTCACCTCGATGTCGGAAACCATGTCCGCGGAGGAGTTGACCCACAAGATCTCCGAATATCTCAAACACCTGACCATCGCCATTTTCGACAACAACGGCACCATCGACAAGTACATCGGCGATTCGATCATGGCCTTCTGGAACGCTCCGGCGCTCCTGGATAACCATGCCACCCACGCCTGCCGCGCCGCCCTGGGCTGCGCCCTGGCGAGTCGGGAACTCAACGATCACTGGCAACAGATCGGCCAGAAGGTGATGTTCACCCGCATCGGCCTGCACACCGGCGACGCGGTGGTCGGCAACATCGGCTCCACGGACCGCATGGATTACACCGCCATGGGCGCGACCGTGAACCAGGCGGCCCGCATCGAGGCTTTGAACACGGTCTACGGCTCGCAGATTCTCATCACCGACGCGGTACTCAAACAGATCGGACCGGAGTTCGTCACCCGCATGGTGGACAAGGTGCTCCCCAAGGGTGTCAAGAAGCCGGTCGAACTGCATGAACTGCTGGGGATACACGATGGCCCCGAGGCGTTGCGGGTGCCAGAGGCACGTTTCCAGGAGTTGGAACTCTGGGCGCCGGTCATGAAACTCTATCAGAACCGCCAATGGGGAGAAGTCAAAGCGATCTGCCAACGCCTGTTGACGCTGGTTCCCGAAAGCACCCTGGCAAACCTCTACATCCGCCGCTGCGAGCAGTTCGAGGCCAATCCGCCCCCGCCGGATTGGGATGGCACCCAGGTCTTCCTGCGCAAGTGATGCCTCCCCGCACCGCCGCACTCGGATCGCCGCCCCCCCGCGACCCCGCACCTGGATCGCCGCGCCCCCACGCCGGCGCGAACCCGCCGTTACGGGTATGCATTCCCGCCCCATGCGGGAAGGGGTGACCCATGTCCCTGGTGGTCACGACCCCGGAAGAGGCCTGGATCCCGGCGGCCCGGCAGTTGGCCGTGCGTCTGGGCCTGCCGTTCCTGGCCTGGGCCGAGACCGCGGATTGTCTGGTGCTGGCGCTCCGCCCGGAGCGGTTGGAGCTGGTGGCGCGCAGTCGCGGACGTGGTGAGCCGGTGTACGTGGAGTTCTCCACCGCGATTGCCACGGCGCGGCGTCAGGAGGGACTCAAGCAGGATCTGGCCCGGGCGGTGGGGCTGAAAGGTGGGTGGCGACCGTCGGTTCTGGATGCCACGCCTGGCTTGGGACGGGATGGTTTCGTGTTGGCGGCCCTGGGGTGTCGGGTAACCTTCGTGGAGCGCTCCCCGGTGATCCATGCCTTGCTCGCGGATGGTTTGAAACGGGCACACGGGCACGGAGTTCCCGAGTCGGAACGGCTGGCGCTGATTCAGGATGAGGCCACCAACCACTTGAACAACCATTCCGAATCCCAACGACCGGATGTGATCTATCTGGACCCCATGCATCCGGAACGAACCAAGGCGGCGCTGGTCAAAAAGGAGATGCGCCTGCTGCGCCAGGTGGTGGGCGAGGATGGGGATGCCGACGGGCTGGTGCGCGCCGCGTTGCGGGTCGCCAGGCTGCGGGTGGTGGTGAAACGTCCCCGCCTGGCGGTGCCGTTGGACGCGCGGGTGGCGGATGCGGTGATCGAGGGCAGGAGCGTGCGGTATGATCTCTATTTTACCGCGGAACTCCCGAAGGGAGCTCCACGGGCGGGGGATGAGGGGGTTCTCCCCCCATCGAGCACGTTCGTAACCACCCCCTTGAGCGCCGCCAGCACCTCGTTCCCCTTGCCCAGATAGCGCACCTCGTCGAAACTGAACATGTTGGCCATGGCGATCCCCCGCCCATGGGAGTCGAATACCCGTTCCGGATCGATCTTCATATAGGCAAGAGGATCGAATCCGGCACCCTGATCGCAAATGAGGAAGTGAATTTCGTCATCCAGACGGGTGAACTCAATCGTGGCGCGGCGATCGGCATACTCGGCCAGCGACAGACGGCGCTCCACCTCATCGACCCATCCGCCGCGCTTGTGCAAGGCGCTCTTCTCCTGATAGGTGATGCCGAGATTGCCATGCTCGACGGCGTTGATCATCAACTCCGTCAACCCCAACACCCGCTTTTCGGGCTCCGGACAGGCCTTGGCCAACAGCACCGCCAGGGCACGGGCCTCATCCAGAGTGCGGAAACGAAACCGACCACGCTCCAACAACCCGAAGGTGCTGGCAGTGCGGTTGACCTCCTCGCGCAAGGCGCTGTAGGTGGCGTATTCACTCAAAGCCGCGGCGACCACGGCCTGAATCGCCGGCGGATCGACCGGCTTGGTCAGATAATAATAGGCCCCGAGCCGCAACCCCTCAACGATGTCCTCCTTGCCGCACATGGCGGTCACGAACACCACTGGAATCGGCTTGGTGCGCGGGTCGGCCTTGAGTCTGCGACACACCTCGTGGCCATCCATTTCCGGCATCATGATGTCGAGCAGGATCAGATCCGGATCGTGCTTGATGGCCATCTCCAGGGCCATGACTCCGTTCGTGGCAAAACGAACCCCATAATCGCGGCGCAGGATCTCATCCAACACCTCGATGTTGATCGGTTCGTCATCCACCACCAGGATGACCGGTCGCTCACGATTGCTGATCATGGGTGTCACCTGTTGTCAAGGCCAAGCCAAAAATCCGCGCCAGGTTCGCCAGGGGAACCCGCGCGGCATCGAAATCCAGTTGATTCACCCACTTTTCCAATCTCCGCAGATCATCCTGAAACCGCGCGCCCGACAGGATCGCCCGCAATTCGGGCAGCAGGCGCTTGGCGGCCAGATCATGCTCGACAAGGTGGTCCCACATGCTCTCGAGCAGCGGTCCGACCCGTTCTGTTTCCGGGAGAGACTCCCCGCCGTCCGGTTCGCGCGTGGCGCTCGCCTCGCGTCCCCTCTCGAGAAGAGAAACCGATTCCAGCACGGTTTGCAAGTGCTGATCGAAACGGTCCAGCAATTCGGTGATATCCGTATGGTTCTCCCGCGCGATCGCCAGACGCAACTCGTTGATCACCGCCAGCAGATCATGGGCGGAGAGATTGCCCGCCATGCCGCCCAGGGCATGCAGGAGCATCCGGGCCCGCCCAGATTCCCCTTGCTCCAGGGCGGTCCGCAACCCTTGGCCAGCCTGGGCGTGACGCGCTCCGAACTCGATGAGCAATCGGGCGAACAGGGGACGATTGCCGGTCACCCGCGCCAACCCCTCCTCCAGATCGATCCCCGGCAACCAGGTTGGCCAGGTGATCTCCACCGCGGGCCGAACGACCTCTCTCGTCTCGGTGGAGGCTCCACCCTGCCCCGGTTTGATCCAATGCACCAGACAGCTCTTGAGCGCGGCCATTTCAATCGGCTTGACCAGATGGTCGTCCATGCCCGCTTCCAGGCTCTTCTCCCGATCCCCGGACATGGCGTTGGCGGTCATGGCGATCACCGGCAAGGCCGCTCCAGAGGGCAGACGCCGGATGATGCGGGTGGCCTGATAGCCATCCATCAACGGCATCTGCACATCCATGAAGATCATCGCGAAGGGGGGATCCATGGCCTCGACCGCCTCGATGGCCGCCTGGCCATCGCCGACGATGGTCACCACCAGCCCGAAGTACTCCAGAATCTCCCGCGCCACCTGCTGGTTGATGTCGTTGTCCTCGACCACCAGAACCCGCGCCCCGCGAATGCGTTGCAACCCCTCCTCGACACGCGCCGCATCCTCCGGGGCCGTCGCCGCGCCGTCCGAGGTATGCTCCAGAGATCGCTCGTCCTGACGCCAGAAGGCGGCGGTGAACGCAAAGGTACTGCCCTTGTCCGGCGCGCTCTCCACCCAGATGCGCCCCCCCATCATGCGTACCAGTTGACCGCAGATGGCCAGACCCAGACCGGTTCCGCCAAACCGGCGCGTGGTCGAGGGGTCCGCCTGGCTGAAGGCCTGGAACAGCCCCTCCTGCTGCTTGACGGTCAGGCCGATGCCGGTATCCGAAACCTCGAAACAGTGCACCACGAACTTCTCGGAGAGGTAATGGGGCGTCACGCGGATGGTGATCTCCCCGGATTCGGTGAACTTCACGGCATTGCCGATCAGATTGGTGAGCACCTGTCCGAGCCGCATGGGATCGCCCCGCAGGGCGCACGGCAGATCCGCCGGCACGCGCACATGCATGGCCAATCCCTTCTCGCGGGCCCGATGTTCGAGGAGATCGATGACATTGTGCACGATCTCCATCAACTGAAAGGGGACCGATTCGATGGTCAATTTACCCGCCTCGATCTTGGAAAAGTCGAGGATGTCGTCGATGATGTTCAGAAGCGATTGGGAGGAGAAACGGATCTTGCGCAGATAGTCGCGCTGTTGATCGGAGAGCGCGGTCCGTTCCAACAGATGACCCAATCCGAGAATGGCATGGAGCGGGGTGCGGATTTCGTGGCTCATGTTGGCCAGAAAGGCGCTCTTGGCGCGGGTTCCCTCCTCGGCGCGCCGCTTGGCCTCGGCGAGTTGTTCATCCTGTTCGGCGCGCACGATGATCCCGGCCAGGGTACTGGTCACCGCCTTGAGGAAATTGACCTCCTCGGTGGTTGGTGCATGGTTGTGGGCCACGTAGAGATTCAACACCCCGAGCAGACGGTCACCGGTCAGGATCGGCAGGCAGTAGTGACCATGCTCCTCGATGCCGGTGAAGCGGATCTCATGACGCTCCTCCAGATGACTGGCGAAGACCACCTGCCGGGACAGGGCCGCCCGTCCGCAGAGACACCTCCCCAATGGAACCCGCGCGCACAAGGTCAACAGCGGGTCGGAAAGCTGGTGATGCACGGCCAGAACCAGTTCCTGGGTGGCCTCGTCCAACAAAAAGATCGAACCCCGAGGCTGAATGCCGAACCAGGGGGTGGCGGTGATCAGGAACATCGCCTCCTCCAGGTGTTCGGTCAGGGAGAGCGGCTCCAGGGCATCGATCAGCAACCGGTTGGTGACCGCACGGATCTGCCCGAGCAGTTCCAACTCCTTGTTCTGTTTGGTCAGCTTGGCCGATTTCTGCAACAGTTGACTCAACAGCTCGCTTTTCTCCCGCGTTGCCTCCTCGGCGTTCTTTTTTTCCAGCAGCAGTGCCTGACGACCGTATTCAAGCAGCATCTCGCCGCGTGCGTGATAGCGTCCGAACCAGACAAATCCCCAGATCCCCAACGCCCAGACCACCCCATGCCCAAGAATCTGAGTCATACGGGTGATGTGCAGACGCTCGATCTGGAGCGTCGCGGGAATGGTCAGGGAGATGGCTCCCAACAGCCCGCCATGGGTCATGCCGGTCGTATCATGACACCCCTTGCAGGAGGGGTCGGCGACGAGTGGCCGCAGGTATCGGAAGAAGGAGGCATTGGGCAGGAAGTCGGACCGCTCCTCTTCGCTCCGGGAGAGATCGCGCAGGGCCGCCTGCTCCCAGTCGTCCGGCGCATTGGCCGCCCGCAGCGGCTCGAGGGCCACGAAGTGGTAATGCACCGGTTGCCCGGAACTGGGCAGGGTTTCGATTTGACGCAACAGTTTGGTCGGATGGATCAGGACGAGCCGCGTCCCATCCCGTGCCTGCAACTCCCGGTTGACGGGAGTCAGATAGGGGTCGGGGGCCAATCCCCCCTCGTCGCCCAGCTTGAGATAGACCCCACCCTGTCGGGAGAGCCACAGGTGGGTATTGATCCGCTCATCGGCGAACAACCGGGCGAAACGGAGCAGATCCTCCTCCATCCGGGTGCCGGCGTCGCGAACATTCCACAGCAGGGAGCCTGTCAGAAGCAGGGTCCATGTGAGGGGGGCCAGCAGGGAGAGGCGATTGTCGCGCATGGTTTCTGATTACATGGCACCTGTTTAGAGGCTGTTTGGTAATTCCATGAATGGAATCACCAAACCAGCACGAATCGAACTCCTGGGAACCCCGCCCGTTGTCAGGAGCGCCTCGCGATTCAAAACATCTCCCGCGTGTACCCCCGACCCGCCTCCCAGGGCGACACCCCACTGCCGGCGAAGACCGCGCCAGCCAGAAAGCCATGCGGCAACATCGCCCCACGCGTGGCCCGTCGCCCGCGCCATATGGTGATATCCATGAATTGCTTCTGCTTCTTGCCCGTGTCGAGGGTCAATCCATCCTCGGGCCGGAAGGTGATCGCATCCATCAGGACCTCCTCGGAGAGCAGGTACTGAATCCGCACCCCCTGGCCACGGGAGAGCACCGGGAACTCCTCCAGATCGCACACCAGCAGCTTGCGACCTCGGGAGATGGACGCCACCAGACTCCCCTTGACCGGATGGAGATGGATCAGGGCGTCGGTCGGCTTCAACACCAGCCACTGCTTGCCATCGCGCCGGCTGGCGACCAGATCCGCGCCCGGCACCCGGAACCCCTGGGCACGCCGGGTGACCACGAAATACTCCTTGTCCGGATCCACTGCCATCATCCAGACGATCGCATCCCCGCCCTCGATGTTGAACAGGACGGTCAAGGGATCGCCGAACCCCTTGCCGGTCGGCAGACGGTCGGCCAGGATCGAATAGGCCTTTCCCGAGGCGGTGATGAAGGTGATCTGATCGTTGGCATGGGCGTGGATGGCGGAAAAGAGGGTGTCCTCGCCCTTGAAGCGCAACTTGTCGGCCACGATCTCCTCGTGACCGCGCACCGTGCGCACCCATCCGAGTCGCGACAGGATCACCGTCACCGCTTCGCGTGGCGCGAGATCCTCGGGCTTCAACACCACTTCGGGGGGCGGCGCGCCGGCCAGCTCGGTGCGGCGCGGATCGGAGAACTCCAACCGGGTGCGCAGCAACTCCTTTTCGATCTCCCGCCACATCAACCGGTCATCGGCGAGCATGGCGGTCAACTCCTTGGCCCGCGCCTCCTTTTCGGCCACCTCCTTGCGGATCTCCATCTCCTCGAGGCGACGCAGCGACCGCAGACGCAGATTCAACACCGCCTCGGCCTGATCCCGATCAAGCATGAACCGGCTCATCAATACCGGAGCGGGCTCGTCATGCTCCTTGATGATCGCCACCACCTCGTCGATGTTGAGGTGGACGATCAGGTAGGCGGCCAGGAGGTGCAACCGCTCGCCGATGCGGGCCAGTTCGAATCGGGCGCGCCGCCCGAGCACCGTGAAGCGGTGGGCGAGCCACGCCTTGAGCAGTCCCACCAGATCGAGCACATGGGGGCGCCCCTGGTCGATGACGTTGAAGTTGATGGTGACGCGGGTCTCCAGATCGGTGTTCTTGTAGAGATAGGCGAGCACCATGTCCGGATCGATGCGGTTGGAGCGCGGTTCCAGCACGATGCGCACCTTTTCGTCCGACTCGTCGCGCACGTCTTCGAGGAACATGCACTTGTGATCCACGATCAGTTCGGCGATCCGCTCGATGAGCTGGGATTTCTTGATCTGATAGGGGATCTCGGTGACCACCAGCCGCCACATGCCACGGGGCAGATCCTCCTTGACGATGCGCGCCCGCAGCCGCAACGAACCGCGACCGCTCTCGTAGACCGCCAACCGTTCGGACGCATCGGCGATCAGCACCCCGCCGGTGGGGAAGTCCGGTCCCGGCAGGATGGGGAGCAGATCCGCGACGCGGCTTTCCGGCTCCTGGATGAGGTGGAGACAGGCGTCGATGATCTCGCCGACGTTGTGGGGCGGGATGGAGGTGGACATGCCCACTGCGATGCCGGTCGAGCCATTGGCCAGAAGATTCGGAAAGCGGGACGGCAAGACGGTGGGCTCTTCCAGCGAGCCGTCGTAGGTGGCCACGAAGTCCACCACGTCGAAGTTGAGATCTTCGAGCATGGCGTGGGCGGCGCGGGTCAGGCGGGCCTCGGTGTAGCGCATGGCCGCCGCGCCGTCGCCGTCGATGTTGCCGAAGTTCCCCTGGCCGTCCACGAGGGGATAGCGGACCGCGAACTCCTGGGCCAGACGGACCATGGCGTCATAGGCGGCCTGATCGCCGTGGGGGTGGAATTTGCCGATCACGTCGCCGACCACGCGGGCGGATTTCTTGAACGCCGATCCGGGATCGAGGTTCAAGGCGCGCATGGCGAACAGAATGCGCCGGTGCACCGGTTTCAGACCGTCGCGAACATCGGGCAGCGAGCGGCTGATGATGGTCGAGAGGGCATAGGCCAGATAGCGGCTCTCGAGTTCCCGGCGCAAGGGCGCGTCGATGATGACTCCGGATTCAGGGTTCAACCATCCCCTCCCTCGGATTCGAAGCCACCCTCATCCCCACCCGTCGGACGTCCCGCCAGCCTGGTGGAGCGTCCACCACCCTTGCCGCCGCCCGCCTTGGGGGTGGCCGAGCCATGGGACATGGCACCACCGCTGTCGCCGCCGCGCTTGGGCGCCAGGCCGAAGTGGCCCCGCAGCCGGTCCTCCAGGACATAGAGCATTTCGCGGTTGTCGCGCAGATACTGCTTGACGTTCTCCCGGCCCTGGCCGATCCGTTCGCCGTCCAAGGAGAACCAGGCCCCGGACTTCTCGATGATCTTCTCGTCCACGGCCATGTCGAGCACCTCCCCCTCCAGGGAGATCCCCTCGCCGTAGTTGATGTCGAACTCCACGGTGCGGAACGGCGGGGCGTGCTTGTTCTTGACCACCTTCACCTTGCAGCGGGCGCCGACCACCTGCTCCTTGTCCTTGAGGGCGCCGACGCGGCGGATGTCGAGACGCACCGAGGCGTAGAACTTCAAGGCGTTGCCGCCGGTGGTGGTTTCGGGGTTGCCGAACATCACGCCGATCTTCTGACGGATCTGGTTGATGAAGAGCACCACGGCCTGGGAACGGTTGATCGAGGCGGTGAGCTTGCGCAACGCCTGGGACATCAGACGTGCCTGCAACCCCATGTGGGAGTCGCCCATCTCCCCTTCGAGTTCGGCCTTGGGGGTGAGGGCGGCCACCGAGTCCACCACCACCAGCTCCACCGCGCCGGAGCGGACCAGCATGTCCACGATTTCAAGGGCCTGCTCGCCGGTATCCGGTTGGCTGATGAGCAGTTGATCGATATCCACCCCCAACCGGCGCGCATAGGCCGGATCGAGGGCGTGCTCGGCATCGACGAAGGCCGCCACACCGCCGGCGCGTTGCACCTCGGCGGCCACATGCAAGGCCAAGGTGGTCTTGCCCGAGGCCTCCGGACCGAACACCTCCACCACCCGCCCCCGGGGCAGACCGCCGATCCCCAGGGCCAGATCCACGCTCAACGAACCGGTGGAGAAGACCGGAACATCCGCCGCCGCCGCCGCGCTCATGCGCATGATGGAGCCCTTGCCGTATTGCCGTTCGATCTGAGAGATGGCCGCTTCCAGCGCCTTGCTGCGATCCGTGTCCAGTGCCATGGTCCTTACCGTGCTCCTTTGAATGGTGATGAATGAATCTTTGGCCCAAACGGAACCAAGGATTCAGCTTCTAATAACTTGCATGATGGGGGGAGAACCCCCTCACCCCCCGACCGTGAACCTCCCTTCGGGAGTTCCACGGTAAACATCTTCCGTGACGACTGCCGGATAAGCCGGAACCAGTCCCCATAACGCCTCCCGGACCCGCGGATCGTGATCCTCCGGCTCCAGTGCGCCATGCACATCACGCTGATAGAGCGTCACTCCGACCCGTTCGATGTGCTCGAGTAGCGGCGGGTAACGGATCTCATCCCTGGTCTTGACATCGAAGAGATACGGGATGGGCAACTCATCCAGGGCCAGGGCGACCTTCGCGGCGAAAAGATGATCCTCGAAGGTACCGATCAGGCAGAGATCCACATCCGAACCGGGACGAAAATGGCCTTTGGCACGCGAGCCAAACAACACCACCTCGCGGATCTGATCAAAGCTCCGGAAAATGGCCCGCATCCAAGCCAAATCCTTATCCCGCAATCCGGTGTCCATCACGACTCCACGAGTTTTTCCAGAAAGAAATCATGCAGTCTTTCGAATGCATCGTGATAACGGGTTTCCAGGTAATCCAAAGCCGTATTGAACACACGACGATCATAGCGATGCGCCAATTGATTGCGCTGCAACAGCATTTCCAACCAAATATCTGAATCCTTAAGAATACCGACTCCCGTAGCCGTTTTGATCACCTGACGCAGGGCTGAATCCACGTTGTTCATACCTTGATATTCCATATAATCCTTCAGGGTCTTCCAGGCCAATTCGAAGGTAAACTCGAACCGTTGCGCCGCTCCTTCCTTCTCCATTTCCGAGAGCGTGGCCACGCTCCGCTCCCGCACCTCGCGCAACAGGACGAGCGCCTTTTGAAAATTATCAAACCTCTGTTTCCATCGAATGTCGTCCATCGTCATGCTCCCAAACCCACCATCCAGATCAGGTGGCGTCAAAAATTCGATACCGCAAGTTGCCCGCATGGCGGGAATGCGGATATAATGAAAGCTTGAACCAAGGGTGGCGTGGCATCGCAACCGATCATGCCGCCCCAGACCGGACTCCATCTTGTAACGAGGCACCATGTCCAAGAAAGTCGATATCTCTGAACTGCTGGCCTTTTCCGTGCGCAACCGGGCCTCGGATCTGCACATCTCCGCCGGCATGCCGCCGTTGATCCGCGTGGATGGCGAGATCCGGCGCATCGACGTGCCACCGTTGGCTGTCGATGAGGTCAAGGGCATGGTGTATGATATCATGAACGACAAGCAGCGGAAAACCTACGAAGAGGAGTATGAATGCGATTTCTCCTTCGCGGTGCCCAATCTGGCCCGTTTCCGCGTCAACGCCTTCAACCAGCATCGCGGCCCGGCGGCGGTGTTCCGCACCATCCCCTCGGAGATTCTCTCTTTGGAACAACTCGGCACCCCGGAGATCTTCAAGGAGTTCGCCGCCACCCCGCGCGGTCTGGTGTTGGTCACCGGTCCCACCGGTTCGGGCAAGTCCACGACCCTCGCCGCCATGATCGATTACAAGAACAAGAACGAATACGGTCACATCCTCACCATGGAGGATCCCATCGAGTTCGTCCACGAG
>JADGAY010000269.1 GCA_015231775.1 Magnetococcales bacterium
TCGAAGAGCAGTTGATAGCGCAACGGGTCGAGATCGGTGATGTCGAGGGCCCAGGCGGCCACCGAGCCGGCCCCCGAGCCGCGTCCCGGACCCACCGGGATGTCGTGCTCCTTGGCCCAGCGGATGAAGTCGGAGACAATCAGGAAGTAGCCGGGAAACCCCATCTGCACGATGACATCGAGTTCATAGTCGAGCCGTTCCCGATAGATGCGGAAGGTTTCCTTCAACTGTTTGGGATCGGTGATCGGGGCCACGCAGCGCTCCAGGCGGCGTTCGAGTCCGAGTTCGGCCTGGCTTTTGAGCCACGAGGCCAGATCCTGCCCTTCGGGAACCTGAAAATCCGGCAGCACGGTCTTGCCGAGTTGCAACCGGAAGTTGCACCGTTTGGCGATCTGGACGGTATTGGCCAGCGCCTCGGGCAGATCGGCGAACAGGTCGCCCATCGCCTCCGGAGAGGCGAAGTGGTAGCGGTCGTTGATGCGGGGGCGTTTGTCGTCGAGCAGGGTGAATCCGGCGCCGATGCACATCAGGGCGTCGTGGGCGCGGTGATCGGCGGGATCGAGGAAATGGACATCGTTGCTGGCCACGAGGGGCAGGTCGAGGGCCATGGCCAGGGATACCGTCTCCTCGACCAGATAGGCATCATCCGGATTACCGTGGCGCTGCACCTCGAGATAGAATCCCGGCGCGCCGCTGGCCGAGTCGCTGAATATCCGGGCCAGTTCCAGGGCGGCCCCCTTGGCCTGTTCCCGTTGTCCGGCGCCAAGCAGTCGTCCCACCGCCCCCTTGGGTCCGGCGGAGAGGGCGATCAGGCCGAGACGGTGTTGCCGCAGCAGATTCAGATCGATGCGGGGTTTGTCGTGGCTCCCCTCGAGATGGCCCGCCGAGACCAGGCGGGTGAGGCTGCGCCCACCGGTGGCATCGCGGCACAGGAGAATCAGTTGATCACGGGTTTCCAGGTCCGGGCGTTGGCTTTTGTCGTGACGATCCGGGACCACGTACACCTGGGCGCCGATGATCGGCTTGATGCCGGCCTTGAGACAGGCCAGATAAAACGGCACGGTGGCGAACAGATTGCCCTGATCGGTCAGGGCCAGGGCCGGCATGTGCAGGGCCTTGGCGCGCGCCACCAGGGCCTCCAGACGGACCGTGGAGGTCAACAGCGAGTAGCAGGAGTGGACACGCAGATGGATGAAGGGGGCCATTCCGGTTCCGGATCGAGGGGGACGATGGTGGGGATCGATCGTGCAAGGGGTGGCGTCGAATCCCAGGTCAGGGTTTGCCCTTCTCCTTGACCGGCGCCGTGAGCTTTTCCAAGGCGGGCGGTACCCAGCGATCGGCCAGCTCCTTGGCCTTGGCGATCTCCTCCGGGGACAGGGAGTCACGCAGGAGCGTCCGCTTTTTGCCTGCCGTCGGATCCCCCTGGGTGACCGCCAGATTCAACCACATGAGCGCCTGGACCGGATCCTTTTCCACGCCGGTACCCGAGGCCAGCAGCATGCCGAGGGCGGTTTGCGCCTTGGGGAACTCCTGTTCCGCGGCCTTCTTCAACCACACCACCGCCTGCTGGTCGTCGCGCACCGGGGTGGACGGATCGGAGAGCAATACGCCGAGGGCGTGCTGGGCATCGGCGAGACCCTGTTCCGCCCCCTTTTGCAGCCATTTCACCGCCTCGCGGGCGCTCTCCGGATCGGTGTTGTTCTGACGGTAGAGGAGTCCCAGGGAGAACTGGGCCTCGGGAAACCCCTTTTCAGCGGCTTGGAGATACCATTTCCTGGCCTCGTCCGGATCCTTCTTGACCCCCTTGCCATCCCGGTACATGGCGGCCAGATGGCATTGCGCCTCGGGGTGTCCCTTGTCGGCGGCCATCCGATACCACTTGAGGGCCTCCGCGTAGTCGCGGGGCACCCCCAGACCATCGCGGTAGATCATCCCCAGGCTGTTTTGCGCCTCTACCGACCCCTGTTTGGCGGCGCGCTGGGTCTCCTTGAGCGAGCCGATCGCTTCGTACTCGCCGGCATGGGCGGCGGAAAACGAGACGAGCGCCACCAGGCACGGCACGAGGAGCCAGAACGGGATCAAGGCGCGCGTCTTGGGCATGCGGCGGCAATCCTGGGTATCAAGGGTCAGAAACCGGAGTTGTCAAGAACAGATCATCTCTCCCCAGCATGACGCATTTGCGCGGGAAAAGACAGTCTGAATGCACGTTACGGGTCCGATTTCTCCTCTTTGAGGCGGATCAGGACCAGTCCGAAGAAGGTGGCCGAGCTGGGATGGCGGAAGCGCCAGCCGAGATGGATGAAACAACGTGCGCAACCGGCCAGGGTCCAGCCGTGATCCTTGAACCAAGTGAAGTCATGGGATTCGGGACCGCGGGTGACGCAGCCAGGAGCCTGGGCGAAACAGCCAATGTGGAACACCACCCCGTGGGGATTGAACAGGGTGTGTTCGTGCCCGGCGGCCACGCGGATGCGCCAGGCGTGGTTGGTGATGCGCTGCCCGCAGCGGGCGCAGAGCAGATGACGGCGTGGATCCAGGTCCAGGAGGTGATCCCGTGTGGCATCGCCGGGCAGATCATCCTCCTGGCGTTCGTTCGGGGTGCGCAGATGGAGGAGGGGCTGTTTCCAGGTTGTGATAATTAAATTATCGTGGCCTGGAATGGGGGTTTTCGGGCGTGTCGGGCCCATGTGATCGTTCATGACGGGTACAACGGGGGCAGGAGATCCGGTTCGGCCCGTTTTTGGGACGACCGTGCCTGGCTCATGGCGGCTTGGGTCGCCCGCCACAGCGCCGCCCCTTGCCACGGGGTGGGGGAGCGTCCGTAGAGGGCGGCGTGCAGACGGGCGATCTCCTCGGTCAAAAGCTCCGCGTGCGCCAGTTGGCTCTCCAACAGGGCGGCATGGGCGGCCTTGGGATCGTTGGCCGTGCAGGCGCGCTGGAGGGACGCCAGGGCCCCTGCCAGGGGATCGGGGGTGGGCTCGGCGTTGGCGGAGGGTCTCCCGTTGGCCCTCCGGGATCGATACCACCAGGCCCCGGCGGTTCCCATCCAGCCAAGGCCCAGGGCGAGTGCCAGCCAGGGCCAGAGGGGGGAGCGGCTGTCCGAGGGGTCGGCAAGCCCGGCCCCCGTGGGAGGCGGGTTCGCGGTCGAGGTGGTGTTTTCACCCCCTGGGCCGGGAGGTGCGGCTGGGGCGGGGCCACCCTGACCGCGCGCGGTGGAGGGCGTCTGGGCAAGGGAGGGGGCGGTGTCGGGGCCGGGTTGGGCGGCGTGGCCATCCGGTTTGGTCGCGGG
>JADGAY010000051.1 GCA_015231775.1 Magnetococcales bacterium
GTACGTCCCGAGGAGGAAGAGAAGATGATGTCCATGTTCGCACAGGATATGATTGCCAAGGGTGAACAGCGGGGGCGGCAAATGGGACGTCAGGAAGGACGCCAGGAAGGACGCCAGGAAGAAGCCGCTTCCATGCTCTTAAAATTGATGCGTCGCAAATTTGGCCAAACGCCAGATTGGGTAACGGAGAAGATCAAGTCAGCAGATCTGGATTTGATCGAGGTCTGGAGTGACAACTTCGTCTTTGCAAACTCAGTGGATGAGGTGTTTGCATCGTGATCCCCTACCCTTCTGGACCAAAACAAGCCGGATTCACGATCAACACCCGATCACAGATTTAAACCGGTCCACAGGTTTCTTGTGGCGCAGAGAAAAAATTCCGACACGCCGCATGAAAGCCTTTGCAGATCATGCGGCCTCGTCATATGCGGCATCCATTGGCAACCAAGATGCCTTTGAACGTTGCGCCATGCTGCTCCGCAACAACAGGTGGAGAATTTCGTTTGAAAATCCCATTTCGGTACAGCCGTCCGCTTTAAGAATCATCCCAGATCCGGCAGTTGCGGGTGATTGCATGTGCGAATCTATTGGGTCCTATGGTGAATGGTCAGAAACCGAAGTTGCCTTATTGGTCATGAAGCTTTCTTCCGATTTGCCTGATGGATCAATAGGTTGCCACAGGTTCTTGCCCGAAACTGCCGGATCTGGGTTCATTCCGTCCGACACCACCCCGTGATCTTCCTGCCGCCATCGGCGGAAATACTTGTCCCGCCCTCCACGGCTTCGAACGATCTGATCGTCACCCCCGGTGGCATTGCCATCGTGCCGATTCACGGCACCCTGGCCACCCGGACCCGCTCCTGGTTGTCATGGTTGTTGTCCGCCATGCTGATGGCGGATGACCACCTCCGGCAGAAAGCGGCCCGGCGGTTGAATCTGGAAGCCGTGTCGGAGCGCAGGCAAACCGGTTTTCCATCCTCGACAAGCCGCTTCTTGCACCACATCATCAAACAGTTGGCATCCAAAAAGCGCACCCTTCGGGCCAACAGAATGGTATTTTGGACAGGCGTGATGCATGGTGATTGATCTTGCAAAACACGCAGAGAAAGTCGATACTATAAGCGGATGATGGGAATGGCGAAGCCCAAGCAGAAATGATTCTTCTCGCTATCCAGATGCTGCATCAAGCAGCAATGTTTATATGCCAATAATAAAAATTTATCAAGTTTGGTTATTATAAAATAAATATAGGTATTTCCCATGAAAAGAGATAGTAACGGTTTTCCTGGACGACAATGCGTTCCTGCCAAAGTAACCAGGCGCCAATTCTTGCATCGTGCCGGCGCATCCGTCATTGGAACCGCCGTGACTCTGAATGCGCCTTTCGTCCATACCTCCGAGCCGGTGACCCTGCGCGTTTTGGGCACCCACGTTACCCTGCGGGAACCCCTCCGCAGACAGGCTGAGAAAGATCTGGGCTTCGACATCCAGTTCGAGCCGGGCGGGGACGACCGCATCCTGCAAAAGGCATCCTCCCGTCCCCAGACCTTCGACATCTACGAGCAGTGGTCCAACAGCATCAACATCCTGTGGCGGGCCAACGCCATCCAGCCCATCGAAATGGAACGGATCGACCTGTGGCGGGAGGTCAATGACCTGACCAAGACCGGGCGTCTGGTTCCCGAGGCGAAGATCGGCCTGGGCGATGCCCCCTACCTCCTGCTCCATGTTCAACCAGACGGTTCCCTGGGACCGCGTCCCACGGGCCGGATCAGCTTTCTGCCCTATGTCCACAACGTGGACTCATTCGGCTACGACCCCCGGATCGTGCCCGAGGGCAAAGCTTACGAAACCGAGAGCTGGGGTTGGCTCCTGGACCCGCGTTGGACCGGAAGGGTGGCGTTGATCAATTCTCCCACCATCGGCATCTTCGACGCCGCCTTGGCGGCCCAGGCCCAGGGACTGATGCACTTCGACAACCTGGGGGCCATGACCAGGGCCGAGGTGGATCGACTCTTCGCCATTCTCATCGAGAAAAAGCAGCAGGGCCATTTCAGCGGCTTCTGGAATTCGGTTCCCGAATCCGCCGATTACATCGCCAGTGGTCGAGCGGTCATTTCCAGCATGTTCTCTCCAGCGGTGGCCGATCTCAACGAACGGGGCATTCCCGCCATTTACGCCGCCCCGAAAGAAGGATATCGGGCCTGGCACGGCGTCATGTGTCTCTCTTCCCAAACCACGGGCCGGGTCAAGGACGCGGCCTACGATTTCATGAATTGGTGGTTGTCGGGATGGCCAGGGGCCTTTGTCGCCCGTCAGGGGTACTACATGTCCATTCCGGAACGGGCCAGGCCCCACCTGACCCCGGCGGAGTGGGATTACTGGTACGATGGCAAGCCCGCCGCCACGGATTTGCCCGGCCCGGAAGGCCGGATCGCTGTCCAAAAGGGGGCGGTCCGCAACGGCGGTTCCTATTGGCAGCGATTCAGCAACGTCGCGGTCTGGAATACGGTCATGAATACCTACGAGTACAGCTTGCCCCGCTGGTACGAACTGCTGCTGACCTGATCCCCCATCTCGGCCCGGTCGGGCTGGTTCAGGATCACCGTCACCGCGTTTTGTTCCACTCCATACCTGACAGGACAAGGCAGTATGAACACTCCTTGGCGAATGTTCCACCTCAAGATCGGCGGACGTGTCTTCGCCGGTTTCGGCATCATGGTGGCGGTGCTGGCCATGTTGGCGGTATTGAGCCACCTGGGCCTGAACAACGTGGTCCACCGCTTCGGGGAGTACCAGGAAAGCAATGGCCATGCCCGGACCATGCTTGAAATTGAACGCACGGCCCTGGAACTGCAACGGAGCGTCATGCTCTACACCTACTCCGGTTACGAGGGGGTGTTGCAGCGGGTGTTGCACTCCCAACGCAACTTGGACAACCGGTTAACCCAGGCCAAGGATGCGGTGCAGAATGGCCGTGGCCGGGACGTGGTTGAGCGCATGGGGGAGCATTTCAGGCGGTATACCGAAAATTTCGACGTGGCCGTAGAGGAACGGACCCTCCGTGATCACCTCGTCGAGGAGCAATTGGAACCCACCCACAATCGTATCGTCCAGGGACTGGACCTGTTCCTGAATGAGTCCATGGGCAAGGGCGACATGAAAGGCGCCGCCCTTGCCGGGTTGGCGCTGGAAAAACTGCAACAGGCCCACCACAATGCCCTGGCATTCCTGAGTCAGCCCGACTCCCCGCTGGTCGCCGGCGCCCAGGACCTGCTGAAATTGTTGGCAGAAGCATTCCGGCAACTCAAGGAACATGTGCGTGACGATCACGGACGCCTGGAAGAGATCGACCGTCTTGCCACGCTCTCTCCCGCCTATGAGCAGGCACTCATGGGCGTGGTCCGCGCCAGTCGCGCCTACATGCATCTGGTGTATGTGGTGATGGGCGGCGAGGCGGCGGAGATCCTTCATCTGGCCAAGGAGTTGAAGGATGGCGCACTGGCGGAGCAAAACCGTCTGGAACAGGAGATCGGCGGCAATGTCCGAAAATCCCAACGCACACTGATCATCCTCTCGCTGATCATGGTGCTGCTGGCCCTGTTGCTGGCGTGGGGAATCACCCGCACCATCGCCATCCCGATCCGGGAGATGACCACGACCCTCACCAATCTGGCCCGTGGCAAGGTGGACGCGGAGATTCCGAACAGAGGCCGCAACGACGAAATCGGCGCCATGGCCATGGCCGCCCATGTCTTCAAGGAAAAGGCCCACGAACTGGAGAATGCCAGTCAGTACAAATCCGAGTTCCTGGCCAACATGTCCCACGAACTGCGCACCCCCCTCAACAGTCTGCTCATCCTGGCCAGGATATTGAGCGCCAACGAGGACGGCACCCTCTCTGCCCGTCAGGTGGAGATGGCCCGCATCATTCACGACAGTGGCAAGGATCTGCTGCGCCTGATCAATGACATCCTGGACCTCTCCAAGGTGGAGGCCGGACGCATGGACCTCTATCCGGAGACGCGGACCCTGGCGGAGTTCGGCCAGAACATCGACCGCTTCTTCCGGCACATGGCCGAGGGCAAGGGACTGGCATTCCAGGTGGAGATCGCCTCCGATCTCCCTGCC
This sequence comes from Magnetococcales bacterium, assembly GCA_015231775.1. Taxonomy (GTDB): domain Bacteria; phylum Pseudomonadota; class Magnetococcia; order Magnetococcales; family Magnetaquicoccaceae; genus Magnetaquiglobus. Next base: position 4,132 of record JADGAY010000051.1, read on the forward strand.
GTCCTCACCACCGATTGGGGCAAAGTGGAACAAATCGTCCGCAATTTCCTGTCCAATGCCCTCAAGTTCACCGCCGAGGGACAGGTAACGGTGCGGCTGGGCAAGCCGAAACGGGGTCTGGTGCTGATGAATCCCGATCTTGACCCCACCGCCATGATGGGCATAACCGTGGCGGACACCGGCATCGGCATTCCGGAGGACAAACAGGAACAGATCTTCGAACCTTTCCGCCAGGTGGATGGTTCCATCAGCCGCAAGTACGGAGGCACCGGGCTGGGGCTATCCATTTCGCGCAGGTTTGCCGACCTGCTGGGCGGCGAGATCCAGGTGGTCAGCCGTCTGGGCCAGGGAGCGGCCTTCACCCTGAACCTCCCTCTGCGCGGCAGGTTCCCCGAGGAGACAGGAAAGATCATCGCTCCGAATGCCGACTCCTTGACCGGCGAAACGTTTCGTGGGCGGTCGGAGTCGTCGTTCCGGGATTCCACCCGCACCCTGCTGCTGGTGGACGACGATCCTCGCAACATTTTCGCCCTGCGGCAGATGCTGGAACTGCGGGTGGGGACGGTGTTGACCGCCGGTGATGGCCGTGAGGCACTGAACATCCTGAGCGGGAGGGCGGACGTGGATCTGGTGTTGATGGACATCATGATGCCGGTCATGGACGGCTACCAGGCCATGCGAGAGATCCGCGGGGATCCCCGTCATGATCGAATGCCGATCATCGCCCTGACCGCCAAGGCCATGGCCGGAGACCGGGAGAAATGTCTGGAGGCCGGGGCCAGCGACTATCTGGCCAAACCGGTGGAAATGGAGCGACTGCTCGCCACCCTGGCCGCATGGTTGCCCGCCCGTCCCGTTCTCCTGGACAAGGTTCACCCCCGATCGATGAACGGTTCAGAACAGGCCTCCCCACCCGTCGGGAAGATGCCTGAAGTGCCGCTACCATCAGTGCCGTTACCCACCGTGAACGCGAAGGGAAATCCGCCAACGATCCTGATCGTGGATGATGACATGCGCTACACCTTCTCCCTGGCCCAGTGGTTTCAGAAGAGAGCAGGCAAGGCATGGATGGCGCAAAACGGGACCAAGGCTCTCCGGATGCTCGAACAGCATGGCCATGACATCGACCTGGTCTTGCTGGATCTGACGCTGCCCGACATGGACGGTTGTGACACGTTGTCCGCCATTCGCGATGGATGGCCTGGCATTCCGGTGATCATGGTGAGCGCCTGGGACGACGCCCGACAGCGCTGTCTGAAAGCCGGGGCATCCGCCTATCTGGTCAAGCCCGTGCCGGAAGAGCTATTGCTGGCCAACATGGCCACCGTGTGGGCCCCAGTGGCCCCATCATGGGAGGTTTGAAGGTGATCCCCGATTCCGCACGTCCCAAAATCCTGGTGGTGGACGACACCCAGGCCAATCTGGATGCCCTGCGCCACATGCTGGTCGCGCTGAATGTGGAGGTTGTAACCGCCTCCTCGGGCAACCAGGCCCTGTCCCTGTTTCTGGACCACATCTTCGCCCTCATCCTCCTGGATGTGCAGATGCCCGAGATGGACGGCTTCGAGGTGGCGCGGATGATTCGCGGGATCGAAGCGGAACAACCGACCCCGATCCTGTTCGTCACGGCGGCCTACCGGGACGACTTCCACCGCTTGGCGGGATACCGGGCCGGAGCCGTGGATTACATCGAAAAGCCCGTGGAGGATGAAATTCTCCTCTCCAAGGCGCGGGTGTTCCTGGAACTGCACCTTGCCCGCCGCGCCCAACAACAGGCCATGGAACTGCTGCGTCAGAGCGAAGCCAAGTTCCACGCCATGGTGGATCACGTGGGCATCGGCATGGTGCGGGCCGACCCTGTGGAACAGCGGATTCTGGAAGCCAACCGGGCCTTCGCCGAAATGCTGGGGTATGCCTCGCCCGAGGAACTGCACGGAGGGCGTATCGCCGACATCACCCATCCCGACGACATACCGGTCAACGCCGGATTGATTCATCAGTTGCGGGAGCGCCTCATCCCCTCCTTCCAGCTCGAAAAACGTTATCTGCGACAGGACGGCAAGGAGGTGTGGGGCCGGGTGACGGTGAGCCTGATCCCCGGAACGCCACCAGGGAAGGACTTCATGGTGGCTGCCATCGAGGACTTCACGCAGCGCAAGCAGGTGGAAGAGCAACTGCTCAAACTCTCCCTGGCCGTGGAACAGAGTCCCGCCTCCATCGTCATCGCCAATCCGAACGGCGCCATCGAATACGTCAATCGCCGCTTCACCGAGGTGACCGGCTACAGTCGTGACGAGGCCCTGGGCCAGAACCCGCGCCTGCTCAAAACGGGACGCACCACGCCGGAAGAGTACCAGCATCTCTGGGCCACCATCAGCTCCGGCCAGGAGTGGCGCGGGGAGTTCCTCAACCGTCGCAAAAATGGGGAGGAGTATTGGGAGAGTGCCCTCATCGCCCCCATCCGCACTGTCGATGGTCGCATCACCCACTATCTCGGGGTCAAGGAGGATATCACCTCCCGCAAACGGAACGAGGAACTCCTGAGCCGCCAACGACAGCAACTGGAACTCCTGAACGAGCGGTATCACCGGCTGTTCACCGACTCCCCGGACGCCTACCTGATCATGGAACTGGACGGAGGGGTCATCACCGATTGCAACCGCGCCGCCGAACGGATGCTGCGCGGCGCACGCACGCGGATCCTGGGACAAAGGCCAGACCAGCTCTCCCCGCCGGTACAACCCGATGGACGCTCCTCCTACGACGCAGCGGCGCAAATCATGCGCGAATGTCTGGAGCATGGGCAGCACCGTTTCGAGTGGGTGCTCAGCCGGTTGGACGGCGAGGATTTCTGGGCCGAGGTGACCATCTCCCTAATTAACCTGGAAAAACGCCAGGTACTGTTCGGAGCATGGCGGGACATCTCCGACCGCAAACAGATGGAAGCCCGACTCAAGGAGAGCGAGCAGCGGTTTCGCTCCATCGTCGAAAACGCGCCCATGGCCTACCAGAGTCTGGATGCCGACGGCCAATTCATCCAGGTCAATGCCATGCTGGAGACCCTGCTTGGCTGTTCGAGCCAAGCGTTGCGTGAACGGAGCTTCGGCGATTTCTGGAGTGCCGAGACCCGCGCCTTGTTTCCCGAAATCTTTGCCCAGTTCAAGGACAGGGGGTTGGTCAGCGGCGAACTGCATTTGACCACGTTGGCCGGGACTCCCAGAACTGTCTGGTTGGAAGGGCGCATTCAGCATGATGTCCAGGGACATTTTGTCTGCTCGCATTGTGTATTGTTCGATATCACCGATCGAAAACAGATGGAGGACGAACTGCTGAAGGCCAAAAACATCGCAGAATCAGCCAACAAGGCCAAAAGCGACTTTCTGGCCAACATGAGCCACGAGATCCGCACCCCCATGAACGCCATCCTGGGCATGGCAGACCTGCTGTGGGAAACCGAACTCAAGCCGGAACAGCGTAAATTTGTGCAGGTGTTCCGCTCGGCGGGAGAGAATTTGCTGGGCATCATCAACGACGTTCTGGATATCTCCAAAATTGAGGCTGGTCATTTGACGCTGGAGCGCATCCCCTTCAATCTGGCAGACGAGATGAACGTGGTATGCGACATGATCGTCATGCGCGCCAACAGCAAGGGACTGCAACTCATTCAGCATGTCAAACCAGGCGTCCCGGACTTTGTCGAAGGCGATCCCACCCGCCTGCGGCAGATATTCATCAATTTGTTGAGCAATGCGGTGAAGTTTACCGAACACGGATCCATCAAGTTTGATGCCTGGGTAGATCATCCACAGACATCTCTGCCTGAAGGGGAGCCGATCAAGATCATCTTTCGGATCGAGGACACGGGTATCGGTATTGCGCCGAACCGCCTGTCGCTGATATTTGAGAACTTTGTTCAAGCTGATACCACGATCACGCGTCGTTTTGGCGGCACCGGTTTGGGCTTGGCGATCGTCAAGCGCTTGGTGGACAAAATGGACGGACTGATTCGCGTGGAGAGTCATCCAGGACGAGGCACCCTTTTTGAACTCACCATTCCGTTTGTGGTCAGAAGTCCGGATGGTGTGCCTCTGCTGCCGAATCTGGAAGGCATGAAGGTGCTGGTGGTCGATGATGTGGAATCCAATCGCCTGGTGTTTCGTGAGCACCTGGAAGCCATGAAAGCCACCGTCGATGAAGTCGTGGATGGCACGTCCGCCTTGATCAAGTTGGATCAGGCGATCGCTGCGGAACGACCCTATAAGCTGTTGCTCATCGATATCCGCATGGCCGATTTCGACGGATTCCAGACCATTGCCTGCTGGCGCGCGACCAGGCATGAGAGCAAACTGCCGATCATCGTTGCCACCTCGGAACATAAAGATATGTATTTTGATCGCTGCCAGGAGTTGGGCGTGGACCACTACCTGATCAAGCCGGTACGACGTAACGATCTGATTCGAACCATCGAGCATTTATTGCATACCGAATCCGTCCAGCCGATACCAACGACACCTCCCGACGGGCTTGTGCGTGTCGCGCGTTCCAGGCGTATACTGCTGGTGGACGATTCCGAGGAAAATCGCTTTCTTGTGCATGCCTATCTGAAGAATGAAGCCGTGGATCTGCAACTGGCGGAAAACGGCGCCATCGCCTTGGATAAGTTGCGCAGCGGGACGTATGATCTTGTCTTGATGGATATCCAGATGCCAACCATGGACGGTTATACCGCTACGCGTACTTGGCGTCGGATTGAATCACAACAGGGTACCATGCATTTGCCCATTGTGGCCTTGACTGCACATGCACTGTCGGAAGACTTTACGTTGAGCAGGGAAGCAGGGTTTGATGCCCACCTGACAAAGCCCATCAGCAAGAAAAATCTGTTGGCGATGATCGAAAGCTTCTTGCCCATGACAAGTTAGCCGGTTTTGGACTGCTGTGTGCGTATGATCCGCCCGATGCGGTGCTGGATGTGATCAGCGGTTGCCGCAAGCGCATCCAACAAAATGCGCGTCGTGAAATTCGGCGGTGTCTTGGAGACTGTTTGGCACATGCCAAACAGTCGATGCGGGCCATGCAAGGCCTGCCAAATTGCGCAGCCATTTGAGAAGCACGAATCGATTTGTTCGATCCGTACAGGTTTGGTGATTCCATGAATGGAATCACCAAACCGCCTCTAAGGCACTGCGAAAAATCGCATATCGTGAAAAGCGCGCGAACTGCAAAGTCAACAAGCAACGTCCCAAGGGCTTTGCCCTTGGATCCCACCAGGGGCCATTGGCCCCTACCCCATCCGTAAAAACTACGCAACTCGAAATCGTCGCTGCTAGGCGACGACTTTTTTTATGAGGAGCGTCACCTTCCCTCCCGCCAGGGGGGCGGTCGTCGGCGCTGAAAGCCCCGGTTGGTGGCGAATCTCCTCGGCGAGCAACTCGCCACGGAGATAATCGTCATGGACGCGCACCGCATCGACCACACCGGCGGGGCCATCGAAGACGATGACCACGCGATCGCTCATGTCCAGTCCGATGTCCCGACGCATATTCTGCGCCAGGCGATTGAAATCCCTGGACAGCCCCTCGTCGGCCAACTCCGGGGTGATCACGATGTCGAGCACCACCAGGACACCGCCATCCCATACCGCGATGCGTCCCTGACCCGCATCGAAGGTGAACTTGAGATCCGTGGCGGTGAGTTCGATCGCCGTACCATCCGGCATGGGGAGCGGCCACGTTCCGCGTTCGACGGTCACTTTCCAATACACGGCCATGGCGTCGAGACGGGCAATGGCCTCTGCCGCCCGTGGCATGGCCGAGCCGGTCTTGGGCCCCAGAGTCTTGTAGTTGGGAACGACCGTGATGCGGATACCGGTCTGATCCGCGGATTCCAGAATCTCGATCGTTTTGATGTTGCACTCTTCCAGGATCTGCATCTGGAGATCGGGATCGCCAAGAACCGCACGTTCCGACGAAACATTGGTAAAGATCGCCATGTGGTTCAGCGGCTGACGAACCTTGATCTGACACTCATTGCGCAGATTGAGCACCATGTTCTTCATGCGGATGGCGATGTCGATGGATTGTTCCAACCGTTCATCGACGAGCGCCACGTCAACCCTGGGATAGGGGCGCAGGTGGATCGATTCCGGAGCGTTGGGATCCACGGAGCAGACCAGATTCTGGTAAATCTCCTCCGTGAAAAAGGGCAGGATGGGGGCGAGCAGCTCCAGACAGGTCACCAGGGTTTCATGGAGGGTGGCATAGGTGGCCCGTTTGTCGGGGTTGAGGCCATTGCCCCAGATGCGGCGGCGCGAACGACGCAGATACCAGTTGGAGAGATCTTCGACAAAGGCTTCGAAGTGGGCAACCAGACGGTAGACGGTGACGGCCTCGAACATCTCGTGGGCCTGCCTCACCAGGCCTTGCAGGCGACTCAAAATCCAGCGGTCCAACTGTTCCCGTTGCGCGGGCGGCGGATCCTCCGGACTTGGGGTCCACCCATCCAGCGTGGCATAGGAGACGAAGAAGCTGTAGCAGTTCCAGAAGACCAGCAGTTTGCGGCGCGCCTCGGCATCCGTGTGGGTGACCGGGCTATCCTTGTGTTTCAGATCCGGGAAGTTGAGATTGACGGAGGGGTTCTGGGAGGCGTACAGATAGCGCATGACCTCGGCCCCCAGCACATCCGCGGCCTCGTCGAACAGAATGGAGTTTCCGGCTGATTTGTGCATCTCCTCGCCCCGCTCGTCCCGAACCAGGGCATGGCCCAGCAGGGTGCGGAACGGTGCACGACCATCCAGTTTGACACTCATGGCGAGCAACGAGTAGAACCAGTTGCGGAACTGCCCCGGAAAACACTCGATGACCATGTTGGCGGGGAAGAACTTCTGCCAGTTTTCCGGGTCACGCCGATAGTTCAGGGTGCTGAAAGGGACGATGCCGGCATCCAACCACGGGTTGCCCACATCCTCGACACGGTGGGCGTGGCCGCCGCACGCCTCGCAGGCGATCTTGACCTGATCGATGTACGGACGGTGGGGCGAGTGTCCCTGAAACGCCTCCCAACCCGCCACGGCCTTGGCGGCCAACTCCTCGTAACCGCCAATGACGGTGAACCAGCCGCAAGAACACTCCCAGATCGGCAAGGCGAGCCCCCAGAAGCGCTTCTTGGAAATCAGCCAATCCCCCATGTTGCGCAACCAATCCTGCTCCCTGGCCTCGCCGTCGCCGGGGATCCAGCGCACACTCCCGACCACGGCCTGGATCTGGTCACGCCAGCTCATGTCGATGTACCAACCGTCGATCAGCCGATACACCAGCTCGGTCTTGCAGCGCCAGCAGTGGGGGTAGACGTGGGGATAGCGCTCCTTGGCCACCAGCCGTCCCGACTCTTTCAAGGCGGTGATGACGTTCTGGTTGGCGATCTTGACGGGCAGATTGACGTAGGGGCCGAATTTATCCTGAAAAATGCCGTTCTCATCCAGGGGGGCGACGACGGGAAGGTGGTTCTCCCGGCCCAGATCGTAGTCCTCCTTGCCACAACCAGGGGCGATGTGAACGATACCCGTACCCTCGTTGCTGGTGATCTCTTTCCAGGCAATGGCGCGATGCGCCATGGTGGCGGTCTGTTCAGACCACTTGGCGGGACCGAAGGGGGTGACACCACCGGGTGTGTTCAAAGCCTCCAGGTCGTCGAGAGGACCGTGGTAGGCGATGCCGAGCAGTTGATTTCCCGGAATTTCGCCCAGGATTTCCACATGCCCGCCCTGCCCCTGCAGGAGTTGCGCGAGGGAGGGCAGCTTGGCTTGCTGCTTGACCCCCTCGGTTTCCAGGAGTTGGTGGCGCTTGGTGTGGAGATTCTCCTTGCCAACATAATAGATCCAATCCTTGTGGCGAACCTTTACATAGGTCATTTCCGGATTGATCGCCACCGCGACGTTGGCGGTGAGGGTCCAAGGCGTGGTGGTCCACACCAGGAAGGCCTCGTCAGGGTGGTCGCGCAGGGGAAAGCGGACGTAGATGGCGTCATGCTCGACGATCTTGCGCCCATCGGCCAACTCCATTTGCGACAGACCCGTGCCACAGCGTGGACACCAGGGCATGACATCCGTGCCGCGGTAGATATGGCCATCCTCGTGGCACTTCTTCAGAAAGGACCAGATGGTATAGTTGTTCTCGTTGGAAAAGGTGAAATAGCTGCCTCCGAACTCGGGGGTGCCCAAGGCGGCAATGATGGATTCGGGCGATGCGGTGACGGTTTTGCCGTTGGCCGCGGTATAGGTCACCTGCTGGGCCCCGGAGCGGAGCGCATCGCGAAGCAGTCGCAATTGGTCCGGGTCGTCCCAGTCCATCCAATAGCCCAGACGAATGGATTGCTCGGTCTGCTTGGCGGCAAAGGTCAGCACCCGCTCCTTGCACGCGCTGATGAACCGCTCGATGCCGAACGCCTTGATATCCTTCTTTGAGGCAAAGCCATGCTCTTTTTCGATTTCGACCTCGACCCACAATCCCTGACAGTCGAAGCCGTTCTGATAACGTAACCGTCTGCCCATCATGGCATGGTAACGCTGGAAGATGTCCTTGAGCGTGCGCCCCCAGGCGTGATGGACGCCCATTGGATTGTTGGCGGTAATGGGACCATCCTGGAACGACCAGATTTCGCCTTGGCTGTTTTGATCTTTCAATTTTTGAAAAATCTGCCCGTTCTTCCAAAAAACCAGCATATCTTGTTCAATTTGAACAAAGTTTGGGTATTTTTGCGTTTTTCTGTACATGAATGATGCCTTGGCGTGTCTTGGGATGTCGGTGAAAGCGGACGCACAAAAAGGGGAAACGTCTCCCCGCTGTTGAGACTTGGGTGGGTACCAGAGGACGGTTTGACCAAAGCCGAACCGCCGCCGCGGGCCAGAGCAGACCCGCCAAATTGCGACGCGATTGGCCCAAACCTGGTTCAAGGCGTTCCAACCAGGGGCAATGGGTGGTTTCCGTGAATGGGATCACCAATACCGGCCACTGGGCAATCTTACGCCACATTCGCTTTCTAGGGAACCCATGCCGCCTTCGGCGGCCTGTTTTTCTGGCCCTGGCTGCGTGCTTCGAGGCCATCCTTGCTCGGGCTTGAATTGGGATTTTGTCTGGAACAGACTTATTTTGTTTGTTGAAAGCAAACACGTCCTGGCAATCCATCCATGAACGGCCAAGCCGGCACGACCTTGAGAGACTTGCAGCGCGAATCGCGCATCACGCATCCAAACCTCAGCCACGCAGGCTCCGCTGCTGGCACGCCATGCCCCCACCCACGACTACATCAGCAGGGCGTTCTCCATGGCGTAGCGCACCAGATCGGCAGTGGAGCCCTGGATGCCGAGCTTGTCCTTGATGCGGCGGCGGTAGGTGGTGACCGTGCTGGGGCTTAAACGCAGATCCTCGGCGATGCGCGAAACGGTCATGCCACGGGCGATCTGGATCAAAATGGTGTACTCCTGGGCGGAGAGCCGATCATGCAGACGCTCCTTGACCTCGGGCTGACCGAGGTTCGTCGCCAGACGATCCCGCAGATCATCGGTCAAATAGAGGCCGCCCTGGGACACGAGCCGGATCGCCCGCAACAACTCGTCACCCATGCGGGTCTTGTCGATATAGCCGTTGGCCCCGCTCTGCAACAGCCGGCGGGCCAGATGAAAATCCTGATGCCGGGTGACGACCAGCACCGGTCGCAGGCAACCGCTGGCGCGAACCCGTCGCAACACCTCCAGACCGCTCATATCCGGCAGACTGACATCCAGCAATGCCAGATCCCACCCATCCCCAGCCATGAGCGTGAGGGCATCGACAGCGTTTTCCGCCTCTCCCGCGATAACCAGATCGCCATTTTTCGCGATCATCGAGCTGAGGCCATCCCGGAACAGACCATGGTCATCGACAATGATTATTCTGATCATACATATTATTCCCCCAATTTATTTCGCTATGCATTGAAATGGTAGCATGAAAAGTTTGACCATGCACGGGGTTTCAAATTCAAATAATGAAAAATATGCAACTAGTTTTTCAAGATAAACAGTAAACAACAACACCTGCAACAGAATCCCGCGCCTGTTCACGCATGACGTTGAACGCTTTCAGTTTGCCGACTGGAAGAACCAGAACGCCCCCTGGCTCAAGGCAGGTGACGAAGCCGAGTGGATCGATCATGCCGATCCGGCCCATGGCCGCTTTCGACGCGCCTGGCGTCAGGATGGCCGGTTGATGGGGTGTCTGTTCATCGAGCCTGGGGATGCGCTGCCCGATCCATGCCGACTGCTCCCCTTTTTCGAGGATCCCCACTGTGGTCGGCACAAGCGCTCTGGTCCGAAAGGGCGCCGACGGGCGCGCAAACGGCGGAACGGATGATCTGCGCCTGTCACGGGGTGAGCGAGCAGGCAATCCCGCTGCGATCCACGCCGGCGAGACAACTAAAATTTTCTGGCCATGCGCGCGGGAACGTTTCGCCAAAGATGCGAAACGTTCCCGCAACCAAGTCTGCGCGCAGCGTTTTTTCGCAAAAGGCGCGAAAGAACGCTTTTTTGTAGAGCGCGCCAAAGTCAAAAGCCAAGGTCGCGGGGCGCTGCCCCGACCCCCTTCGACGATGCCATGATCGGTCTGCCCTCACCTCACACCATCACCCCATCCAGCCACTCGGCCAGACAGGCCCGTCCGGCGTTCTCCAGGACCGGGCCGAATCGGAGCGAGGCCTCGCGCAATGCCGGCACGGAGATACGATTCTGTCCCAACTCGGCGGCGTGTCCGATCAACCACGTCTCGATGCGCCCGGCACGCACCTCGGGATGACACTGGAACGCCAATCCCCGCGCCCCCCAACCAAACGCCTGGTGCGGATAGAGCGGCGTGGAGGCGAGCAACTCCGCCCCCTCGGGCAGCTCGAAGGTATCCCCGTGCCAGTGCAACATGGAACACCCCTCCCCGACCAGATGACGCAACGGTCCGTTGACCCCCGCGTCGGTGAGGGTCAAGGGGGTCCAGCCGATCTCCTTCGTGCCACCCGAATAGACCCGCGCCCCCAGAGCCGCGGCCATCATCTGCGCCCCCAGACAGATCCCCAACGTGGGCCGGTCCGCCGCCAGGCGCACCCGCAGCAAGGCCAACTCGTCGGCGATGAACGGATAGATGTCCGCCTCGTAGACGCTGATCGGCCCGCCCAACACCACGAGCAGATCATCGGCCAAGGGATCGACCCCGGCCAGATCGTCCACACCGGCCTCCAAATAGCGCAGCGCGAACCCCCGCTCCAACAGCAGAGGCTCCAGGCTTCCCAGATCCTCGAAGGCGACATGCCGAATGGCCAACACGGTTTTCATCCCTTGCGCTCCCTTGTCCAACACGATGCGGATCCAATCCGAAAAACTCTGTCAATAAACACTCCATCTTATCAGAATCCGCGCCCCGAGGCAACGCCTTCCAGCGATCCCGGCGGGGAATCACCCGCGCCACAAGGAAACTCTGGCGTCACCACGCGCAACGTGTAAACTTGAAGATCAATCCCATCGACACCTATAGGCCACCCGGCCCGTGGTGTCGAACCCATCCGCCGACCCACTCCAGACCAACGGGCCCACGCCGATGATCCCACCCGCCGTCTCCCCGCTCATCGTGGCGATCTCCTCCCGCGCCCTGTTCGATCTCGAAGAGAGCCACGCCGTCTTCGAGCAACAGGGGGTGGAGGCCTATGCCCTGTGGCAGATCGCCCGCGAGGATCAACCGTTGCGACCGGGTCCGGCCTTCTCCCTGGTGCAAAAACTGCTCGCCCTCAACCAGGCCGATCCCGCCGCGCCCACGGTGGAGGTGATCCTGTTGTCGCGCAACAGCGCGGATACGGGGTTGCGGGTCTTCAACGCCATCCGGCACCACGGACTCGACATCAGCCGCGCGGTCTTCACCTCCGGGGGCAATCTGTGGCCCTACGCGGCGGCGTTCCAGGCCCATCTGTTCCTCTCGCTGGACCCGGAGGATGCCCGTCTGGCCCTGCAAGCCGGACTGGCCGCGGCGGTGATCCTGCCGCCTGGGGATACCCCCGCGCCCGAGGCGACCCCAGGTCCGCTGCGCCTGGCCTTTGACGGCGACGCGGTGCTCTTCTCCGATGCCTCGGAACGGATCTACGAGGAGCGCGGCCTGGCCGCCTTCCACGAACACGAAAGCCTGAGCGCCCACGAACCACTCCCGGACGGGCCGTTCCGCCCGCTGCTCGAAGCCCTGCAACGGATCCAGCAACGCCACCCGCCGGAACTCTGCCCGATCCGCACCGCCCTGGTCACCTCGCGCGGGGCCCCGGCCCATGAACGGGTGATCCGCACCCTGCGCGCCTGGAACATCCGGGTCGATGAGCTGCTGTTTCTGGGGGGACTGGACAAGGCGTCGTTCCTGCTCGCCTTCGGGGCCGACATCTTCTTCGACGACCACACCGGCCACTGCGAATCGGCGCGCCGCTTCCTGCCCGCCGGCCATGTGCCCCGCGCCAAGGGTTGAGGGTTGGATAGGAGACCATGCGCATCTGTCACACCTCGGACTGGCATCTCGGCCACCTGCTGCGCGGGCAAAAACGCGATGCCGAGTTCGCCGCCTTCCTCGACTGGCTGATCGCGACCCTGCGGGACGAACGGGTCGAGGCGCTGCTGATCGCCGGGGATCTCTTCGACGGCACCACCCCGTCCCATCGCGCCCAGGAGCTTTATTACCGGTTTCTGGCCCGCGTGGGGGAGACCGGTTGTCGGCATGTGGTGGTAATCGGCGGCAACCACGACTCCCCCTCCCTGCTCGAAGCCCCGAAAACCCTGCTGGCGGCCCTGAACGTGCGGGTGATCGGGGCCATCGGCGCGGACCCGACCGAGGAGGTGGTGGTGCTCGAGGATCCGGATGGCCACCCCGAGGCGATCATCTGCGCCGTGCCCTATTTGCGCGACCGGGATATCCGCCTCGCCGAGGCCGAGGAGAGCGGCGCGGACAAGGATCGCAAATGGCTCGAGGGGATCTTCGCCCATTACGCGGCGGTGATCGATATCGCGCGGGCCCGGCGTGACGACCTGGGTGGATCGCCCCTGGTGGTGATGGGCCATCTGTTCGTCGCCGGCGGTCAGGTGCGGGAGGGGGACGGGATGCGGGAACTCTACGTCGGGTCGCTGGCGCGGGTGCCGGTGGATCTCTTCCCGGCGGATGTGGACTACGTGGCCCTGGGCCACCTGCATCAGGCGCAACAGGTGGGTGCCTCGGGGAGCCGACGCTACAGCGGCGCGCCGTTGGCGTTGGGATTCGGCGAGGTGGGCGTGACCAAGAGCCTCTGCCTGGTGGATCTCGCACCCGGCCAAAGCCCGGTGATTCGTCTCTTGCCGGTGCCGATCTTCCAGAAGCTGGCGCGCCTCCAGGGGGATCGCGACGCCCTTCTGGATCAGCTCCATGGGCTGCTCTCCTCGAACGAAACAGTCTGGGTGGAACTCCTCTACACCGGATCCGAGCCGATCGGCGATCTGCGCGAACAGATGAACAAACGGGTGGAGGATTCCCCGGTGGTGATCCTGGCCCTCCGTGACGCACGACTCTCCGGCCCCCTGGGCCTGGGTGGCGCCGACGATGGGGGAACGCATCTGGAGGCGTTGACCCCCGACGAGGTATTCCTGCGCTGTCTGGAGCTGCGTCGCATCCCCGAGGCGCAACGCCCGGCGTTGATCCAGGCCCACGACGAGATCCTGGCCGCGCTCCTCCACGACGATCCGGGCGCGGGGTGAGGCGACCATGCGCATTCTGGAAATCCGCTTGAAGAACCTCAACTCCCTGACCGACGGCTGGCGCATCGATCTGACCCATCCGGCCTTCACCATGGATGGTCTTTTCGTGATCACCGGTCCCACCGGGGCGGGCAAGAGCACCCTGTTTGACGCCATCTGTCTGGCCCTCTACGGCGCCACGCCGCGTTTGGGACGCATCACCGATTCGGACAACGAGATTCTCACCCGGCGGCGCGGGGAGTGTTTCGCCGAGGTGACCTTCGCGGCACGGGGCGGCACCTACCGCTGTCACTGGCGGCAGCGTCGCGCGCGGGGCAAGCCCGACGGCGCGTTGCAGCCCCCGGCTCATGAACTCGTCGATGCCGACACCGGCAAAATCCTGGCCGAAAAACGCACCACCGTGCCCAAAAAGGTCGAGGAGCTGACCGGTCTGGATTTCGACCGTTTCACCCGTGCCATGCTGCTGGCCCAGGGGCGCTTCGCCGCCTTCCTGCAAGCCGATCCGAGCGACCGGGCGGAGATTCTCGAACAGATCACCGGCACCGCCATCTACAGCGACATCTCCCGCCGGGTTCACGAACGGCGCGCCGAGGAGCGGCGCGAACGGGAGCGGCTGGCGCGGGAGGTCGAGGCGTTGCCCATGCTCTCCGAAGAGGAGGAGGCGCGCCTGGAACGCACACGCGCCGTTGGTCTGCTTGCGGAAGAGGCGCTTGGCAACCGTCTGGCGGAGATCGAGGGCGGCTTGATCTGGCGGGCCGGACTGATGGAGCTTGAGGGGGCGTTGTCGGAACTGGCCCGTCGCCACGCGGCCTGGAGCGCCGATTGGGCGCGCTTCACCCCCGAGCGGGCCCAGTTGCACGCCGCCGAGAAGGCACTCAACCTGGCCCCGGCCCATGCCCGGCTCGAACTGCTGCGCCAGGCCCAGGCCCACGACCAAACGGAGCTGGAACGGCTCAACGGAGAGATTCCCAACGCCCAGGCAGCGGTCACCGAGGCCGAGGCGGGCCGCGCACGGGCGCTCACCCACCTGGAAGCGCGTCGGACGGCGCAACACGAGATGGCCCCTCGGCTCCACGAGGTTCGGGCGCTCGATATCCGCCTGACCGAGCAGACCGCGCCGATCCGCGCCCTCGAAACCGAGCTGGCACACATCGCACAGAGCCACGCAAGGGAGCGCGCCGCCCTGTCCCACACCCAAACCGCGCTGGAGCGGGTGGAACGCGCGGGGGCGGTGCTGGAGGCGGACATGGCGACCAACCGCGCGGATGGGAGCCTGATGGAGCATCTGAGCGGGATCCTGGCCCGGATCGAGCTGTGGGAGGCGCGACAACGGCAACATCAGGCGTGGATCCAGGCCTCCGGGGAGGCGGAAGCGCGGTTGAAGCGCGCCGGCACGGTCGCGATCCAGGCGGATGCGGCCTTGGGTGAGGCACGGGCGCGACTCGAGGCGTTGTCCACCACCCACAACGGGCAGCGCAAACATCTCGACGAACGGCTGGAAGGACGCGGCATCCCGCTCTGGCGCGAGGAGCGGACCACCTGTCACGAGCAACTTTTCAATCTCGAAAGGCTTGCCACCACGCTGCAAAACCTGGAAACCTCCCGTGCCGATCACCAGACGCGCCAGGAGCGTCGGGAGGCGTCGCGGCGAACCATCCCCCTCCTGGCGGCGCGCCTGGCCGACCAGCAAGCCCGACTGGAAACCTTGGAACGGGAACGGGAGAGAGTCGAGGCCGAGCAGCTCGCCAGGCAGGCGATCCTGAGCTTCACCGAGGCCCGCGCCCAGTTGCAGACGGGGCACCCCTGCCCGCTGTGCGGGGCCACGGAACATCCGTTCATGCTCCACGCACCCCATCCGGACACGGGGGAGGCGGAGCGGTTATCCACGCTGCGCGCGGCCCTGCGCCCGTTGCACGCCGAGCTGTTGGAGAGCCAGCGCGCCCTGCTGCGGGAGGAGAGCGCCCTCGGGGAGCTGGAGACGCGGCTGGAGATCGACGCCCAGGGGTTGGCCGATCTCGAATCCGCCGCGCGGCGCCTGATGGGAATGCTGGAGCTGGATCCATCGTTGCCCGTTTCGGCCTTTGACGGGCGTCGGCTGCTGGAAGAGAGCCGGATCCGACTGGACCGATTGAACGCGCGGATCGACGCCATCGACGCCCTGGAGGGGGCTTTGCAGGCGTCGCGGGCCGAACTGGAGACAACGCAAGAGCAGGTGGCCGGACGCGAGCGGGCGCAGTGGCGCGCGACCACCGATCTCCAGAGCGCCCAAGAGTCCCTGGAACGGCACCAATCGGAACAGGTGGCACGGGCGGTCCAGGTGGACGAGGCGCGAGACGAGCTGGCCCGGACCTTGGCCGGATTGGGGCTCGTCGTCCCCCTCGACGGCGAGCCCGAGACCCTGCGTCAGGCGTTGAGCGCCCGCAAGGCGGCCTGGGCTGGGTATATCGCGCGACGGGAGGCCAACGATGCCCAGCGACTGGAGCTGCTTGCCACCCGCGAGCGGCATGGGTTGGAGATCGAACGGCTGCATCTGGCCACGCTCGAGAAGGAGAGCCAGCTTCGCGCCCTGCAAACAGCCCTGGAGGGGCTGCGCACCACGCGTCGGGAGCTTCTGGGGGAGCGCGATCCGGACGACGAGGCCCGTTCCCTGGCCGCCGCGATCGAGGGGGCCGAGGCGGATCTGCGTGGGCATGACGGGGGACTGGAGCAGGCGCGGAGCCATCTGGTGGAGCGGCTGCAACGTCTGGCCGCTCTGGAGCGGTCGTTGAACGCCCAGGCGGTAACGCTTGCCCGCGAGGAGGCCGCGTTCGTCGCTGAACTGGCGCGTCTGGGGTTTGCGGACGAGGCGGATTTCCGCCATGCCTCGACCCCCGAGGCGGAGCGGTTGCGGTGGCGGGAGCGACTCGAATCCCTCCAGCGTCTCCAGGCCGAGATCGATTCGTTGATCCTGGAAAAGCAGACCCGGCTCGATGGCGAACGGGCACGCCGGGTCACGGATCTTTCCGCCGACCTGCTCCAGGGGGCCAGGTCGCGGCTGGAAGCGCGGCGGCGTCAGATGCGAGGCGAGTTGGGAGGGCTGGAGCGGAGCTGGCTGGAGAACGCCGCCCGACGGGCAGAGCTGGAGAGCCGGCACCAGGCGTTGGCGCGGCAAGAGGAGCGGTTGCGGCGTTGGGAGCTGTTGCACGGCCTGATCGGCTCCGAGGATGGCAAGCGCTATCGGGATTTCGTGCAGGGGTTGACCCTGGAGCGGGTGTTGACGAGCGCCAACCGGCAGTTGCGGGGGATGAGCGACCGGTATGTGTTGATTCAGGATCTGGAACAGCCGTTGGCGATGCGCATTCAGGATCTCTATCAGGCCGGCGAGATCCGTTCGGCGCGCAATCTGTCGGGTGGGGAGAGTTTTCTGGTCAGTCTGGCGCTGGCCCTCGGGTTGTCGAGTCTCTCCAGTCAGAACGCGCGGGTGGATTCGTTGTTTCTGGACGAGGGGTTCGGCACCTTGGACGAGGAGTCGTTGGGGATTGCGTTGGAGACCTTGGCCGGTTTGCGGCGCGAGGGAAAGTTGATCGGGGTGATCTCACACGTTCCGGCCCTGCACGAGCGGATACGCGCCCGCATCCGGGTGGTGCCGAAGGTCGGGGGTCG
>JADGAY010000270.1 GCA_015231775.1 Magnetococcales bacterium
GACCCTCGCCGCCCCCGCTCCCCTCCCGGCACCTGCCGCCGCCCCCGGCTCCACGGTCGAGTTGGTGGTGATGCAACAGTTGGAGCTGATGCGTCAGCAGTTGGCGCTGCTGCGTGGGGAGTCCCCTTTGGCTGCCCAGTTGGCCCAGTCCATCCCGGCCTTGCCCGCCACCCCGGCACCCTCCCCGGCACCGGTCACCAAGCCCGGCGGTCACTTCGCCTCGTTCCACGATCAGGATGCCAGCCGGCTCTCCCCCTCCCAGCAAGCCTATCTGGATGGGTTCATCACCCGTTACATCGCCCGCACCAAAACCTCCCGCGCCAAGGCCGAATCCGAGCGGATCCACTGGGCCGACGTGCGTTCGCTGATGGGCATGCGCCCGGAGACCAAGCGGTTGAGCTACCCGATTCTCTCCAACGAGGCGACGACCAGCGGCTTCATCGACCTGGATGGCAACCCCTACGTGGATCTGGCGGGGGGATTCGGCGCCCATCTGTTCGGACTCAAGGATCCGGCCCTCACCCAGGCGATGCACGAACAAATCGATCAAGGCGTCCATCTGGGACCGCAGTCGGGTTTGAGCGGCGAGGTGGCCCGACTGATCCGCGAACTGACCGGCGTCGAACGGGTGGCCTTCTGCACCACCGGCACCGAGGCGGTGATGTCGGCGATCCGCCTGGCGCGGGCGGCCACGGGACGGCGCAAGATCGCCATGTTCTCGGGGGCCTACCACGGACACTCGGACGCGGTGCTGGCCATGGCCGGCAAGGTGGAGGGGGTGAGTCGCACCGTGCCCATGGTGCCGGGCATCCCGCCCGAGGCCGTCGGAGACACCCTCATTCTCAACTACGACAAGCCGGACGCTTTTGATGCGA
This sequence comes from Magnetococcales bacterium, assembly GCA_015231775.1. Lineage (GTDB taxonomy): Bacteria > Pseudomonadota > Magnetococcia > Magnetococcales > Magnetaquicoccaceae > Magnetaquiglobus. The sequence goes on from JADGAY010000270.1 coordinate 876, forward strand.
TCCGCGCCCAGGCGGATCAGTTGGCCGCCGTGCTGGTGGAACCGGTGCCAAGCCGGCAGCCGACCATGCAGCCACGGGCTTTTCTGCACCAACTGCGCGCCCTGACCCAGGAGCTCGACATCCCCTTGATCTTCGATGAGATGATCACCGGATTCCGCATCGCGGCGGGCGGGGCCCAGGCCCATTTCGGCGTCAAGGCCGATCTGGTCACCTACGGCAAGGTGCTGGGGGGTGGCCTCCCCCTGGGGGTGATCGCCGGGGCGGCCCGGTTCATCGACCAGGTGGACGGAGGCGACTGGGCCTTCGACGATCCCGACTCCTTCCCGAGCGCCCAAACCACCCTGGCCGGGGCCGGCACCTTCCGGCGTCATCCCCTCTCCTTGGCCGCCGCCCGCGCCATCCTCACCCGCATTCAAACCGAGGGAGCGTCCCTCCACGACCGTCTGAACGGACGGGCCGAGAAGCTCGAAGCCGATCTGAACGGGTATTTCCAATCCAGGAACATCCCGGTGCGCATCGCCCGTTTCGGTTCCCTGTTCCGTTTCGTGCAGAGCGGCAACTTCAGCTACACCTATCAATCCCTGGAGATGGATCTGCTGCATTTCGGCCTGATCGAGCGCGGCATCTACCTCTGGGAGGGGCGCACCTGTTTTGTCTCCACCGCCCACACCGACGCGGACATGGCCCAGGTGGTGGCGGCGGTCCAGACCACCATCGAGGCGCTGCTCGATGCCGGCTTCTTTCCCATGGCCGGCCACGCGCCGCCCAAACCCAAACCGTTCACCCTGCCGTTGAGCAAGGCCCAGACCCAGCTCTGGACCCTCGATCAGGTGAGCGGCGAAGGGTCGTTGACCAATCTGAGTTACACCAATCTGCAACTGAGCGGTGCCTTGGATCTGGCGGCACTGGAGCAGGCGATCAACCAGGTGATCGCCCGTCACGACGCCCTGCGCACCGCCATCGACGCCGACGGCCAGATCCAGACCGTGTTGCCGGAGGTGACCTACACCCTGCCGGTCATCGATTGGAGCCACCTTGCCGAACCCGAACGGCAACGGGAGCTGGAGGCCTGGTTCACCCGCGAGGCCGAAACCCCGATTGACACCGCCCACCCGCCGGCCATGCGCCTGTCGGTGCTGCGTCTGGGCCCGGACCAACACCGGCTGGTGTTGACCGCCCATCACATCCTCATCGACGGCATGTCGATCGTGGTGGTGCTGCGAGAGATGTTCGCCTGTTACCTGGCCCTGCGCGCCGGACGCGCCTGCGCGCTGCCCGCGCCCATGCCCCTGGCCGACTATCTGCGCTGGCGTGGGGAGGCCGACGCCTCCGAACCGTTGCGGCTCCACGAAACGTTCTGGCTCGAGCAGTTCCCGGACCCCCTGCCGGTCCTCGAACTCCCCGGCGACCGACCCGCCACCCAGGAGCACGACTACCGGGCGGCCCGCGCCGTGCTGCGGCTGGACGCGGGGCTGCATCAGGGGTTGAAACGGGCCTGCACGCGTCACAACAGCACGCTGTTCATGCTGATGTTCTCCGCCTATCAGCTCTTCTTGCACCGTTTGTCCGGACAGGACGAGCTGGTGATCGGCATCCTGGTGCTCGGGCGTCCCCCCGCCGCCTCCCGGCAACCGCTCATCGCCTACTGTTCCCACATTCTGCCGATCAAGGGGCGGCTGGAAGGGGATCCCACTTTTGCCGGATTCCTCGCCGCGGTCAAAACCACCCTCCTGACCGCCATGGAGCACCAGGAGTACCCCTTCGCCAACCTGATCGAACACTTGAACCGCCGTCAGAGTCAGATGCGCGCCCCGCTGGTGGCCACCACCTTCAACATGGACCACCCCATCGAGTTGGATCGTGAGCTGGCGTTGAAGGCCGAATGGTTCCCGCAGCCGATCCACGCCCTGGACAACGCGTTGAGCGTGAACGTCACCGAGATTCAGGGAGAGCTGGTGATCGAATTCGATTACCCCACCGCCCTCTTCGATCCCGAAACCATCGCCCGCTGGACCGGGTTGTTCCGCAACCTCCTGACCGCCATCGCCGATGAGGAGGCCTCCGCCACGTCGGTGCGCCGGCTGCCGCTGCTGACCCCTCGGGAGCGGGAACATCTGCTGGCCATCAGCCATCCGGCCACCCAGCGGGCCACCGCCCCCTTCACCCTGCTCCATCAGGGGGTCGAGCACTGGGCCGAAAAGACCCCGCATGCCGAGGCCATCCGCTTTGACGATCAGGTGATCTCCTATATCCACTTGAACCGCCGCGCCAACCATCTGGCCCACTTCCTGATCGGACGCGGCGTGGGACCGGAACATCTGGTGGGGCTGCTGCCGCTGCGCTCTCCGGCGATGATCGTCGCGGCTCTGGCGATCCTCAAAGCGGGCGGGGCCTATGTC
>JADGAY010000271.1 GCA_015231775.1 Magnetococcales bacterium
TCATCGGCGATGACCACGATGTTGTGACGGTCGGAGAGCACGGGGAAGCTCGCTTCATCCTCCCCCGGCATGAACTTTTGGATGGTGGTAAAGAGGATGCCACCCGAGGCACGATGCTTGAGTTTCAACCGCAGATCGTGACGGGTGGTGGCCTGGATGGGTTGTTCCCGCAACAAATCCTGCGCCAGGGAGAAGACGCCGAACAGTTGCCCATCCAGGTCGTTGCGGTCGGTGATGACCACGATGGTGGGATTCCCCATCGCCGGTTCCCGCATCACCCGCGCGGCAAAACAGCTCATGGTGATGCTCTTGCCGCTCCCCTGGGTATGCCAGACCACACCCCCCTTGCCTTTTTCTTGCGGATGGCCGCCGGGTCGGGATACCGCCACCACCTGTTGAATGGCGGCTCGGACCGCATGGAACTGGTGATACCCGGCAATTTTTTTCAGCAGGATGCCATCCTCTTCAAACAGCACGAAATAGCGGAGATAATCCAGGAAATGGACGGGTGACAGGATGCCCCGGACCAGGGTTTCCAATTCGTTGAACGGTCCCAACGGGTCCAAGGTGGCGCCATCGATGGTGCGCCAGCGCATGAACCGTTCCGGGTCGGCGGTGAGTGAACCCAGGCGGGCTTCGCTGCCATCGGCGATGACCAGGATTTCGTTGTATTGGAACAGATCTGGAATTTGTTCCTTGTAGGTCTGGAGCTGCTCGAACGCCCGCCAGATAGTGGCCTCCACATCGGCTGGATTCTTCAACTCCAGCACCACCAGGGGCAGACCATTCACGAACAAGACGACATCCGGCCTGCGGGTATGACGTGGACCCTTGACCGAGTATTGATGGACCGCCAGCCAGTCATTGTTGGCGGCATGGCTCCAGTCGATGAGTTGCACGAAATCCCCGCGCGTCTCCCCATCCTGCTGGTATTGCACCTTCACCCCACCCACCAGCATCTGATGAAACAGCCGGTTGGCCGCAAGCAGCACCGGGGAACCCGGATTCACCACCTGCTTGAGGGCATCTTCCTGGGCCGTGGCGGGTACGGAAGGGTTCAAACGCGCCATGGCGCCGCGGAGACGGTCGGTGAGGAGGATCTGGCGGTAATCCTTGCGTTCGGGCGAGCGACCCTCCGGGGCCAGATCCGGCCCGTGGCAAGAGGCGTAGCCCACCTCTGCCAACCAACCCAGAACTTCCCGTTCCAACTGCTCTTCGGTCATGGAGATGGCTTCAGAAGAATATCGACCAGGCGATGATTGATATAATAGTTATTGCGCCCCACCCTGCTTTTGCGCACAAAACCACCTTCCGCCAAGGTATCCAGATATTTGGTCGCCGTCAAGCGCGACACCTTCAAATCCTGCCGCGCAAAATCGATTCTGGTATAGGGGTGCATGAACAGGTGGTTGATCAGATCCTGGCTGTAGAACTTGCATGTGGCGCGGATGCGGTGTTTGTAATCGAACAGCGCGGCCTTGATGTCGCGCATGGTGGCGATGGTCTGTCCCGCGGTTTGCTCCACCGCATCCAACATGTAAAACACCCACGCCTCCCAGGCGTCGTGATCGCGCACGGCCTGCAACAGATGGTAGTAGTCGGCCTTGGAGCGCACAATGTGACGGCTCAAGTAGAGCACCGGCACATCGAGCAGCCCCTCCTTGACCAGATACAGCACATTGAGGATGCGCCCGGTGCGACCGTTGCCGTCGTAGAAGGGATGGATGGTTTAGAACTGGTGATGAATCAGGGCCATCCGAATCAGCGGATCCGCCGCGAAGCCCCCGCCGTCGTTGATGAAGCGCTCCAGATCCCCCATCAACACCGCGATTTCGGTCGGATCCTGGGGTGGGGTGTAGATGGTTTCGTTGCGACTGTTTTTCAACGCGGTGCCGGGCAACTGGCGAAATCCGGCATGATTTTGTTCCAATTCCGCCTGGATCGCGAGAATGTGGTTGTTGGTGATCAAGCCCGTCTGTCGCACCAGATCGAAACCGAGCCGCAGCGCTTGCCGGTAACGCAACACCTCCTTGGCCGCCGGATTGGACGCCTCATCCGAGTGCACATCGTTCTGGAACAGTTCGTCGTGGGTGGTGACGATGTTTTCGATTTCGGAACTGTCCTTGGCCTCTTGCAACCCCAATGAACTGATCAGGATCCCTTGGTTGGGAATGGAGGCGGCCATGCCCTTGAGTTCCGCGAGCTGGCGACTGCTGCTGGCCAGTTTCTTCAAGATCGTCGGGGTCTCGAACCGCTCGGGGCGCAAACGGTCCAGGGTGAAAAACGGATTCATGGTTCACCAGCCCGTTTTGACATATATAGAAATCTGGATTTTCTATACATGTCGTCCATGATATACATAGGAAACCGCACAAAGATATCCAGATCAGCGCGCAGGGTCATCTCCCGACCTCCTCACCCGGCCCCGCCTCCTCGGGCAGCCGCAGTTGACCGGAGATGAGACGGGGGAGCAGGGTGTCACGGAGGGAGGTGAGGGTTTGGGTGAGCTGAAGATGATTGGAAAAACTGTGACGCAGAGGTAATGATAGAGAATCAAATTGCGCCAGAACGGATAATGATGGAACCAGGACTTTGATAACACTCAATTTTCCTCTACTGAGTTCAGTTTGCCCGGTCGTCCCTTCCCCAAAGCCCGCAATTTCTTCTTGCCTTCTCATCAACGCGAGACCGAGATAGTTCCAACTCAATTTGGAACCCGAACGAACAACGGTGACATGAGAATCTACAATGGTAGGTTCTTCCAAATTAAGAACCTGGGCTACCCGACCCAATGTGCCAACACCAGTCGAGTTTACCAACACATCACCAACCATCAATTCTCTACCATCAATTTTTTTCTTTCCTTTATCGTGTTTTCTGGCCTTCTGAAAATCAACAATTGAATCACGAATACATTTCTGGTTGACCACCAATATACCCCCGTCATCGATATACATCGGTGGGATACCACGGTTCAAATAACTCGACATTTCTCCAACCGTTCCAACCCTCCACCCCTTCGGAATCAACCCCAATTCCGACTCTTCAAAGCTGTCCGGGAACAGAGCGGCGGTGGCTTCATCCATCCCTTCAGGCGCAAGGCCCTGTTGTTTGGCCTGTACGGGGTCGAAATCGATGAACCAGGATTTGAACAGTGCCTGGGCAATGGCTTCAAGGGTGGCGTTGGTTTCACGCAGGAGGGTGATGCGGTCGTCGAGAAAACTTAGAAAAGCAGCAATAGTACGTTGTGTAGAGATAGATGGGGTTGGCA
>JADGAY010000272.1 GCA_015231775.1 Magnetococcales bacterium
GCCCTCGACCCGGCGGAGATCCTCCTGCCACGCGGCTGGGAACCCCCCGAGACGCTCTCCCCGCCACCCGAGCGCGTCACCCGGCGCGGCGAGTGGGAGTTCGAACCGCACCAGGCCGCCGATCTCCTGAAAGAGCACTTCGGCACCCTCACCCTGGAAGGGTTCGGCATCGCCGACTCCCCAGCCTGCATGGCGGCGGCGGGGGCGCTGATCCGCTACTGCCAGGAGACCCAGAAGGGGGCTCTGGCCCATGTCACCGGCCTGACCCGCACCCGTTCCGGGGAGCACATGATTCTGGATGAGAGCTGTCGCCGGAATCTCGAGATCATGGCCACCCTGCGCAACGGCGAGCGACGCGGCAGCCTGATCGGCGCCCTCGACCAGACCGTGACCGCCATGGGGGGACGCCTGCTCGCCCAGTGGCTCAACCATCCGTTGCAGGATCCAACGCGCATTCGCGCCCGTCAGGCCGGCGTGACCTGGCTGATCGCCCAGACCGGCCCCCGCGAGGCGCTCCGGGATGAACTCAAGGGGATTTACGATCTGGAGCGGCTGATCGGTCGGGTGGCCATGGGACGGGCCTCGCCCCGTGATCTGGGGGCGTTGCGCGACTCTCTGGGACGCCTCCCCGCCATGAACGCCACCCTGCACGATGCCGGGGAGAGCCTTCCGCCGCGTCTGGAGGCGATCGCGCAACGACTGGCCGGCCATGAACCCCTCCTGGCGCGACTGACCACCACCCTGACCGACGAACCGCCCCTGCGTCTCATCGATGGGGGGGTGATCCGCGCCGGCATGAACGCCGAACTCGACGCCTGCCGCGCTTTAAGCGTGGATGCCAAGGGGGTGCTCGGGGAGATGGAACAACGGGAACGGGAGCGGTTGGGGATCGGTTCGCTCAAGATCAAGTATCATCAGAGTTTCGGCTACACCCTGGAGGTGCCCCGCACCCAGACCGCCAAGATCCCCTATGACTACCGCATCCAGCAAACCATGACCAACACGGTGCGCTACGTCACCCCGGAGTTGAAGGAACTCGAGGAGCAGATCCTCAACGCCGAGGAGCGCGCCGCCACCCTGGAGGCGCTGCTTTTCACCGAACTGCTGGGCTCGGTGGCTGCCGAAACCCCACACCTGCAACGCACCGCCCAGGCCCTGGCCGCCCTCGACGTGCTGGCCGCCTTCGCCGATCGGGCCGATCGCTTCGGCTACTGCCGTCCCGAGATCAACTCCGGCACCGGGATCCACATCCGTCGCGGTCGCCATCCGGTGATCGAGGCGCTGACCGGTCTGGACCGCTTCACCCCGAACGATACCGATCTGGAGGCCGAGGAGAACCGCCTCGCCCTGATCACCGGTCCCAACATGGGGGGCAAATCCACCTTCATGCGTCAGACCGCCCTGATCACCCTGCTGGCCCATGTCGGCTCGTTCGTGCCGGCGGACGAGGCGCGCATCGGACTCACCGATCGCATCTTCACCCGCGTCGGCGCCGCCGACGATCTGGCCGCCGGACAATCCACCTTCATGGTGGAGATGACCGAAACCGCCTACATCCTCAACCACGCCACCGAACGCTCCCTGGTGATCCTGGATGAGATCGGACGGGGCACCTCGACCCAGGATGGCCTGGCCATCGCCCAGGCGGTGATCGAGCGGCTGCACTCCGCCATCCGCTGTCGCGCCCTGTTCGCCACCCACTTCCATGAATTGACCGAGCTGACGCGGAAACTGACCGGACTGTTCAACCTCACCGTCACGGTCAAGGAGGAGAAGGGGGAGATCCTGTTTTTGCACGCCATAGCGCCGGGGGCGGCGGACCGCTCCTACGGCATCCACGTCGCCCAGTTGGCCGGTCTCCCACGGGCGGTGACGCGGCGGGCCACGGAGATCCTCACCCACCTCGAAGCCGCCCACGACGCTCCGATCACGCCAGACGGGGAGACCCCCCAAGCGTGTGGCGCTCCGGTTCCCGACGCCACGCCGCGGAAACGCACCGCAAACCGCGCCATCGGGCCGTCACGCCAGTTGAGCCTGTTCGCCGAGGCCGACCCGCCGGTTGTCGTCGAATTGCAGGCCCTGGATGTGGATGCCCTGTCGCCACGTCAGGCGCTGGAGCTGTTGTATCGGTTGAAGAAGATGGTGTGAGACGGTATCAGGCAAACAGTTCGGCGTGCGTTCCGGTGCGCACGAAGACGATCAAACCGGATTTTTCACGTTCATCCAACCGGTACACCAGCAAAAAATCCCCGCCGATGTGACACTCCCGGTATCCCGCCCAATCACCCCCCAGGGCATGATCGCGCCACTCCGGTCCCAAAGGCGCCTCGTTGGCGATCAAGAGAAGCATGACGGCCTTGAGACGCGACATGTCATACCGCCCGGATCGTGTCAGCCGCTCCCAATCTTTGCTGGAAGGCCTGGGTGTAATCCGCGCCTCTGGGCAGATTGGTCCGTTTAGCTGGCGCGGTTCTTGTCGAGGTCATCGAACAACTCGCTGGCCGTCACGAATCGCGTCTTCCGCGCATGTACCATCTCCTCCGCCTCGCGCATGGCCCCGCGCGTTTCCGCATTCGGCACCTTGAGCGTGAACGGCAACTGCTGCTCGGCCACGACGCACACAAAAAACGCCCGTACCGCGTCGGAGACCGAAAGCCCCATGGCGGCCAATGTCTCGGCGGCCTGTTGCTTCAGTCGCTCATCCACACGTACATGCACCATACTGGTCGTACTCATGACACCTCCCGAAAGCGGTCCTGGATGCGATACATTGTATCTCACATCCACACCCTTTCACAAAGGCCTTGTATCCCGATGCCATCCCAACCAAGGTTTGGAAGCACGGCATCCCCCTTTTGATCGTGCTGGAAAACCCCACAATGGGCGAAAAAAACACCGGCGACGAAAGGCCCTTTCGTCGCCGGTGCGTATGGCTTGTGCCGCATGAATCCCGAAAGGGTCATGCGGCATGCAGGGGGAGGAAGGATCCCCCCGTCATGCGGTTCAGACCGCGCCGCCGAAGAGCATCCCCTCCAGATCGCGCATCTGCTTGACCAGATCCACCATGCGGTCGCCCGGAATCTGGCGGACCACATTGTCGGTGCCCTGATCGACCACCTTCACCACCACCTGCTTGAGATCCCGATCCATGCCGAAACGCAAGGTATTGAATCCGGTCAGGGATTGGGTGATCTCCTCGGCAAGGCTCTTGAGGGAGACCTTGCGCGACTCCTCGGCACGCGACTCGACCGCGGCCCGTTG
>JADGAY010000273.1 GCA_015231775.1 Magnetococcales bacterium
TGATAAGCTTTAGCCATCATCGTTTTCCAGACAAACCCATCAGGATTTGCCATGACCGCCATCACCTTCGACACCCATGTGGCCATCAAACGGTTGATAACCGCGGGATTCGACGAACAGCAGGCCGAGGCGCTCTCGGATACCATCCGCGCCGCGCAAGAGGCCCGACTCAACGAATTGGCCACCAAGGCCGATCTCAAGGAGATCGAGGTCAAAATCGCCGAAGCCAAGGCGGAAACCATCAAATGGATGTTCGGCGTTGCCGCCGGACAAGCGATCTTCATTCTCGCCGTCCTCAAACTCCTTCCCTGGCACTGACCGGACCTGTCGGACCGTTCCGACACGACTCATTCCCAACCCGGTCGAAAGGCATCGGGGATCACCTCGGCGCGCCAGCGCCACCCCTCGCGTCGAATCAGCACCACGTCGAAACGACAGGCGCAACCGGCCAACTCCGGATGCTCGAGCAAATAGGCCTCGGCCAGACGGACGATCCGCGCCTGCTTGACATGATCGATCGCATCCGCCGGATCCGTGCCGGTGGCCACATGGCGCGCCTTGATCTCGCAAAAGATCACCATCCCATCCCGCCAGGCGACCAGATCGATCTCACCCCCGCGGGTGCGCCAGTTCCGCTCGAGGATCCGGTAGCCCGAACGACTCAGACAGCGGGTCGCCACCCCCTCGGCCCAGATGCCGAATCGCTTGCGATCCATTCCGACCCCCCCAAGGGACGCACCTCGGAACCCACCGATTCACGCCCGCCACGACACCAAGACACCACGACATCCAAGCCATCATGGCACAGGTTGGCCGGCCATTACCAGACGAATGAATCTTTCCGGAATACGCAATCCATTTGTACACAATTAAATTGTCTTGACTGGAGAGGACGGTTACGGTCAAGTATGATGCTTAATATTCACACATCTTGTTGAGCCTGGGGGAAACATGCGCATCGCGTCCATCCTGATGGGAATCCTGCTGGGAATTCCAGGTTGCGCCGCGCTCGCCGGTGCACAAGAATTGCCCAAACTGTTCATCAGCGCACCCGGCCCGCGCAACCTCTCCTACCTGCCCATCGACCTGATCCCGGTGATCGGCGCCGACCGCGCGGAGGGGGTCGATCTGGAGATCGTGCCGGTGGGCGGCGGGGCCGTGGCGCTCAAAAACCTGACGCAACGCAACGTCGATTTCGCCGTGGCCGGCGTGCCGGCGGCCATGTCGCAACGGGCCAACGGCAGCGAGGTGGTGGTGGTGGCCCCGGTGGATGACGCGCCGCTCTTCGTGCTCATGGTCCGTTCCGGTTTACGGGGCAAGGTCAATCGGATCGCGGATCTCAAAGGCAAGGTGATCGGGGTCAACACCAGCACCAAAAGCAGCAAGACCACCTCGCAACAGTTGATGGAACTCCTGTTGCGCTCCGACGGCGTGCCGTTGGACGCGGTGCGCATCGTGCCGGCGGGACAGAGTTGGGTGGAGCAATCCTCGCTGATGAAATCGGCCACCGCCGACGCGGTGATGGGGGACGAACCCTTTGCCTCGCGTCTTCTGACCGAAGGGAGCGTGTTCTTTTTGGCCAATCTGGCCGATCCCGCGACCATCGGTTCCCTCAAGGAGGCCAATTTTCTGCATGCCGCCCTCGAAACCCGCGCCGAGGTGATCGCCGAAGAGCCGGAAAAGGTGGCCAAAATGGTGCGCATGCTCAAAAAGAGCCTGGCCTGGATCACCACCCATACCGCCACGGAGATCGTGGAGCGACTCAAAATCGAGGACCGGGAGGAGAGCCAGGCGTTGCAACAGGCGTTGGAAAAATATCCCCGCGCCTTCAAGGGCGATGGACGTTTTTCGACCGGGCAACTGCGCAACACCGAGGCCTTTTTTCACCAGTCGATGCCCCATGACCCCAAAGCTCTGGCCTTGACCATCGAATCGATGGTCGATGACCGCTGGGCAGGCAGAATCCCGTGAAACAGGCCATCGGCAAACAGGCGGCCCTCCGACTGATCGTCAGTCTCGGACTGCTGGTGGCGCTGATCGCCCTGACCACGATGGTCATCTATCAACATACCCTGGCCAAGGCCGCCGAGGAGCGCGCGGACGATCTGGCGCGCTTCTATCGTGCCCGGCTCGCGCAGGTGGAGCGGGAGTGGGAGATTCAAACCCAGGATTTCAAGACCCGCCTGGAGATGACCCGCCTTCTGGAACGGGCGGATCAGCCAGACAAGGAGACGCTCAACGCCCTGAATGCCTTCATCACGGTCCAAAGCGCGGAACGGCGTTACGAGTACCTGGTGATCGAGAACCGTGAACGGCTGCGCCTGTTCGATTTCGGCGCCATCGAACCACGCGGCAATCCGCTTCCCGTGGAGGCGGAGAGCGGTTATTTCGTGGATCAGGACCAGGGGGTGCTGTTCCGGGTGCTGCAAGCGCCGATCTGGCTGGGAGAACAAAACCAGACCGGTCGTCTGGCGCTCTTCTTCCGCATGGACAACGCGCTTCTTTACCGGATGGGCGCACCCGGTCTGACCCTGGGTTTGATCCATCACGGTCGCGCCGTGGCCAGCTCGGCGGGCAACCACGATCTGGAGCGGCTTAACGAAAACGACCAGACCCCCTCGGCCCAACAGCGCCGTCTGCCCTGGTCCGGGGTGGATCAGGATCCGGTGCGTCTGGTGATCGAGGCGCCGGTCAAACCGCTCTTCTCCAATCTGGAGATCTCTCTGGGGATGAGTCTCATCCCGGTGGTCGATGGTCTGATCCTCTGGTTCACCCTCGGCTTCTGGCTGCTGCGTCAGACCGGACGGATCACCCTGCTCGAACGCGCGGTGGCACTGTTCACCGAAAAGCGCCGCATGACCACCGAGTTGAGGCACCAGTTGAGCCAGGCCGAAACCGGCCACGACGACGAGATCACCGCGGTGGCCGACGCGATGCGCAACATGGCCACCGCGATCTCCAGCCGGGAGAAGGCCCTGCTGGATGCCGCTCAGGAGCTGGAGCAGGCCAGGCGCGCCGCCGAGGCGGCCAACCTGGCCAAAAGCGAATTCCTGGCCACCATGAGCCATGAGATCCGCACCCCGATGAACGCCATCATCGGCATGGCGGATCTGCTGTCCGAAACCAGGCTCGATCCCGAGCAGCGCTCGTTCGTCCGGGTGTTCCAACAGGCCAGCGACAGTCTGCTCGAACTGATCAACGACATTTTGGATCTCTCCAAGGTGGAGGCCGGGCAG
>JADGAY010000052.1 GCA_015231775.1 Magnetococcales bacterium
TCTATGATCCGGTGACCGACGAACTGTTGGTCAAGGCCCGTCAGATCATGGACGAGGCGGATGTGGATCGCATCGAGAACTCCAACGTCGAATCGGTGTTGATCCGCTCGCCGTTGACCTGCGCCACGGAGCGCGGGGTGTGCGTGTTGTGTTATGGACGTGATCTGGCTCGTGGCGTGCCGGTGACCGAAGGCGAGGCGGTGGGTGTGATCGCGGCCCAGAGTATCGGCGAGCCGGGCACGCAGTTGACCATGCGCACCTTCCACATCGGTGGCACGGCCTCCCGCGCGGTGGAGCGCTCCTCCATCGAGACGGTCAACGGCGGCATGGTGCGCTATCACAACCTCTCCACCGTGACGGATCGCAACGGACATTTCGTGGTGTTGTCGCGCAACAGCGAGTTGACGGTTCACGATGCCCGTGGCGCGGACGAAAGCGGCAAGTTGGAGCGCGGCTTTGTCGGACGCGAGCGCGAGCGCTATCGGGTTCCCTATGGTGCCCGTCTGGCGGTGGCCAATGGCGGCGCGGTGGAGAAGGGCGGGGTGTTGGCCGAGTGGGATCCGTTCGCGACGCCGATCATCACCGAGTTCAACGGTGAGATCCGTTACGGGGATCTTCAGGAGGGGACCACCCTGCGCGAGGTGACCGACGATACCACCGGATTGAGTTTCCGCGAGGTGACCGACTGGAAGGGACAGGGACGACGTGTGGACATGCGTCCGCGTTTGACCCTGAAGGATCCCCAGACCGGCGAGACCCTGATCTCCACCACCGGCACGGCGGTGAGCTACTATCTGCCGGTGGGATCGGTGATCGTGGCCCAGGAGGGGGATCATGTGCAGGCGGGCGACATCATCGCCAAGATTCCGCGGCAGAGTTCCAAGACCCGCGACATCACCGGCGGTCTGCCGCGGGTGGTGGAGCTGTTCGAGGCTCGGCGTCCCAAGGAGTTTGCCATCATTGCCGAGAACGAGGGCGTGGTGTCGTTCGGCAAGGATCTCAAGGGCAAGCGCCGCGTGATTGTCACGCCTGACGATGGCGGAGAGCCCCGTGAGTATCTGCTGCTCAAGGGCAAGCAGTTGGCGGTGAACGAAGGGGACTGGATCCGCCGAGGCGAACCCCTCATCGAGGGATCCCTGGTACCCCAGGATATCCTCAAGGTGCTGGGTCTGGAGGCGTTGTGCCGTTTCATGGTCAACGAGATCCAGGAGGTGTACCGTCTGCAGGGGGTGCGCATCAACGACAAGCACATTGAGGTGATCGTGCGTCAGATGTTGCAGAAGGTCACCGTGATCGATCCGGGTGATACCACCATGGTGGCGGGCGAGCAGGTTGAGCGCAGTGAGTTGATGCGCATGAACGAAAAGACGTTGGCGCGAGGTGGTCGCGAGGCATCGAGCTCGCCACTGCTGCTGGGTATCACCAAGGCATCTCTCTCCACGCCGTCGTTCATCTCTGCGGCGTCGTTCCAGGAGACCACGCGGGTTTTGACCGAGGCGACCATTTCGGGCAAGGCTGATACCTTGACTGGGCTCAAAGAAAATGTCATTGTGGGTCGATTGATTCCCGCCGGGACTGGCCACGCCAAGGAGATTTTCAACCAGAAGGTGCGCCAGGCTGTTACGTAGGTTTCAATAACGGCAAGCCGTGAAAAAACCAGGAATAAGTCATTTTTTTGATTAAAAAGCGTTGACAATCCTGGTGTGTATGGTTAGTATGAAGGGCTTTCAAGATATGGCGATTCTGAACGGCGGGATCAAACCCGCCGTTCTGGTCACCACTAGATTCGAATATAAGGTTGGTCGGTCAGGTTAACGATTTTACACAAAAAATGCGAATCGAGACTTTACCGGCGGATGGAATGTTGTTAAACTATCGGGTTAATGGTTTGGGGTGAGATTGGGATGCCAACCGTAAATCAACTGGTGCGTTTCGGACGCAAGACGGTCAAGAAAAAGACCAATGTCCCGGCCATGCAGGCCTGCCCGCAAAAGCGCGGCGTCTGCACGCGTGTCTACACGACGACGCCGAAGAAACCGAACTCAGCGCTCCGTAAAGTGGCGCGTGTACGTTTGACCAATGGTCATGAAGTCACCGTTTACATTCCCGGTGAAAGCCATAACCTTCAAGAACACTCGGTGGTGCTGGTGCGCGGTGGCCGCGTGAAGGATCTGCCCGGCGTGCGTTACCACATCATCCGTGGCACCCTTGATACCCAGGGGGTCAAAAACCGCAAGCAGGGCCGCTCCCTGTACGGAGCCAAGCGGCCAAAGTAATCTGCTTCATCCGGATGTCGGTTTGTATCGGGTGAAATCTCCGCTGCCGGTTGGTGTTGTTCGCATGCCGGTTTTGAGAAACATTTTCTTCGTTTGCAGGAGCTGAATGCATGTCGAGACGGCGTGACGTTCAACAACGGGACACCATCGGTGATCCCGTGTATGGCGACCAGTTGGTGGCCAAATTCATGAACTGTCTCATGCGGGACGGCAAGAAATCCCTCTCCGAGCGGCTCTTCTATGGCGCTTTGGAGATCGTGGGTGAGAAGACCAAGGACGATCCGATGAAGATCTTCCGGGATGCCATCGACAATACCCGTCCGACGGTGGAGGTTCGTTCCCGTCGCGTGGGTGGCGCCACCTATCAGGTGCCGGTCGAGGTGCGTCCGAGTCGTCGTCAGACCCTGGCGATCCGCTGGATCGTCAAGTATGCCCGGGATCGTGGCGAAAAGACCATGCGTGAGCGGCTTGCCGCCGAGCTGATGGATGCCGCCAACAATCGCGGCTCCACGGTCAAGAAAAAGGACGATACCCATCGCATGGCCGAGGCCAACAAGGTCTTCGCCCATTATCGTTGGTAAAAGTCAGTGATTCGGAGCTATCAGGCGATCCGAGTCTCTCGTGTACAGGGGATGTGACGTGTCTAGGGATATACCACTGTCTCGCGTGCGCAATATCGGCATCATGGCACACATCGATGCTGGTAAGACCACCGTGACTGAGCGGATTCTGTATTACACCGGTCGCTCGCACAAGTTGGGCGAGGTGCATGAAGGAACCGCGACCATGGACTGGATGGAGCAGGAGCAGGAGCGTGGCATCACGATCACCTCTGCTGCCACCACCTGTTTCTGGACCGACCATCGCATCAACATCATCGACACGCCTGGCCACGTCGATTTCACCATCGAGGTTGAGCGGTCGTTGCGCGTTCTTGATGGCGCGGTGGCGGTATTCTGTTCGGTGGGTGGCGTGCAGCCCCAGTCGGAGACGGTTTGGCGTCAAGCGGACCGTTATGGTGTGCCGCGTGTAGCGTTCATCAATAAGATGGACCGCATGGGTGCGGATTTCTACCGGGTCGTCACGATGATCAAGGATCGTCTGAAGGCCAAGGCGGTGCCGCTGCAGTTGCCGATCGGCAGTGAAGAGAATTTCCGTGGCATGGTGGACTTGTTGAGCCGCAAGGCCTTCATCTTTGATGACGAGTCCCTGGGTGCCCGCTACGAAGTTCAGGAAGTTCCGGCCAACATGCTGGACACCGTGAACGAGTATCGCGAAAAGCTGATTGAGACCGCGCTCGAAGAAGATGACGAATTGATGGAGCGCTATCTGGAAGGCGAGACCATCAGTGAGGCCGAGATCCGTTCCTGCATTCGCAAGGGTGTGATCCGCAGTTCCTTCACGCCGGTGATGTGTGGATCGGCTTTCAAGAACAAGGGTGTACAGGCTCTGCTGGACGCGGTTGTGGCCTATTTCCCCTCGCCGGAAGATGTCCCGGACGTGCAGGGTGTGAAGTCGGTGGACGATTTGACGCCGGACTCACGCGAAGCCAAGGACACAGCCCCGTTCTCGGCTCTGGCCTTCAAGATCATGTCCGATCCGTTTGTGGGCAGCCTGACCTTCTTCCGCGTCTATTCGGGCGTGTTGACCGCCGGGTCCTACATTCTGAATCCGGGCAAGGACAAGAAGGAGCGCATTGGTCGCATCATGTTGATGCACGCCAACAAGCGCGAGGATGTCAAAGAGGTGCGCACCGGTGATATTGCCGCTGCTGTGGGCTTGAAAATGACTACGACAGGTGATACACTGTGTGACCCTGCCAAGCAGATCATTTTGGAGAGAATGACCTTCCCGGAACCGGTGATCTCGATTGCCATCGAGCCCAAGACCAAGGCCGATCAGGAGAAGATGAGCCTGGCGCTCGGTCGCCTGGCCCAGGAAGATCCTTCATTCCGGGTATCGATCGACCATGAAACCAACCAGACGATCATCTCTGGCATGGGTGAACTTCATCTCGAGATCCTCGTGGATCGGATGATGCGGGAGTTCAAGGTCGAAGCGAATGTGGGCAAGCCGCAGGTTGCCTACCGCGAAACCATCACCAAGACGGTGGAATCGGAAGGCAAGTTCGTCCGGCAGTCCGGTGGTCGTGGTCAGTTTGGTCATGTTTGGCTGCGCATCGAGCCCCGTGAACCAGGCGCTGGATTCCTGTTTCTGGATGAGATCAAGGGTGGCATTGTCCCCCGTGAGTACATCAATGCCGTTGCCAAGGGAGCCGAGGAGGCTCTGGGCAGTGGCGTGATGGCCGGTTATCCCATGGTGGATATTCAGGTCGCACTCTACGATGGCTCATACCACGATGTGGACTCTTCGGAAATGGCCTTCAAGATCGCGGCTTCCATGTCGCTGAAGGCTGGGTGCGCCAAGGCTTCGCCGGTGATCCTTGAGCCGATCATGGAGGTTGAGGTCGAGGTGACCGAGAACTTCATGGGTGATGTGATCGGGGATTTGAACTCCCGACGCGGCACGATTTACGGCATGGACTCCATTGCCGGGAATCAACTGGTCAAGGCGATGGTCCCGCTGGCCAATATGTTTGGGTATGCCACGGATCTGCGGTCCATGACCCAGGGACGAGCGACGTTCACCATGCAGTTTCATCACTACGAACCGGTGCCGAAGAGTGTCGCTGACGAAATCGTCGCGAAGGTCAAGGGCTAAAGGGAAAAAGAGATGGCCAAGGCTAAATTCAATCGTAACAAACCGCACGTCAACATTGGTACCATCGGTCACGTGGACCATGGCAAGACCACCCTGACGGCGGCGATCACCAAGCATCTGGCGACCAAGGGTCTGGCGGAGTTCAAGGCCTACGACCAGATCGATGCGGCTCCCGAGGAGCGGGCTCGTGGTATCACGATTTCGACCGCCCATGTGGAGTACGAGACCGATCAGCGTCACTATGCTCACGTGGACTGCCCTGGCCACGCGGACTACATCAAGAACATGATTACCGGTGCCGCGCAGATGGACGGCGCCATCCTGGTGGTCTCCGCCGCCGATGGTCCGATGCCCCAGACCCGTGAGCACATTCTGCTCGCCCGTCAGGTGGGTGTCCCCTCGCTGGTGGTCTTCATGAACAAGGCCGACCAGGTGGATGATCCTGAGCTGTTGGAGTTGGTCGAACTGGAGGTGCGTGAGCTGCTGTCGAGCTACGACTTCCCCGGCGACGAGATTCCGATCGTGATCGGTTCGGCCCTCAAGGCCATGGAAGGAGACACCGGCCCCATGGGCTCGGGTGCGATCCAGAAGCTGATGGATGCCGTGGATGCCTACATCCCGCAGCCGGAGCGTCCCCTGGATGGCGCCTTCCTGATGCCGATCGAGGATGTGTTCACCATCTCTGGTCGTGGCACGGTGGTGACCGGTCGTGTGGAGCGTGGTATCGTCAAGGTGGGTGAGAACGTCTCCATCGTTGGCATCAAGAACACCACGAACTCGGTCTGCACCGGTGTCGAGATGTTCCGCAAGCTGCTGGATCAAGGTCAGGCGGGTGACAACATCGGCGTGCTGCTGCGCGGCATCAAGCGCGAGGATGTGCAGCGCGGCCAGGTGCTGGCCAAGCCGAACTCGATCACGCCGCACACCAAGTTCAAGGCCGAGTGCTATATCCTCTCCAAGGAAGAGGGTGGTCGTCACACCCCGTTCTTCACCAACTATCGCCCGCAGTTCTATTTCCGGACCACGGATGTCACCGGTGTCCTGAATCTGCCCGAGGGCGTTGAGATGGTGATGCCGGGCGACAACATCTCCATGGAGGTGAATTTGATTGCACCGATCGCCATGGAAAAAGGGTTGCGTTTCGCCATTCGCGAGGGTGGTAAGACTGTGGGTGCCGGCGTCGTCTCGGAAATCATGAAGTAAGCGATGGCCTGTTAGGGTACGGCGTCAGGAAGGCGATTTGGGTGAATGGGTAATGGATAATCAGAAGATACGAATCCGGTTGAAGGCATTTGACCATCGGATCCTGGATCAGTCCACCGGGGAGATCGTGCAGACTGCGCGTCGCACCGGTGCGGAGATTCGTGGACCGATTCCGTTACCGACTCGCATCAGCCGGTACACGGTTTTGCGTTCACCGCATGTGGACAAAAAGTCCCGGGAACAGTTCGAGATCCGCACACACAAGCGGGTCATCGATATCATCAATCCGACGCCTCAGACCGTGGACGCCCTGATGAAACTGGATCTGGCCGCTGGCGTTAACGTCGAGATCAAGCTGTAGGCGGCAGGTCTGAAGAAAGGATAATCAAGATGCGCGCGGGATTGATCGGACGCAAACTCGGGATGAGCCGGATCTTCACGGAAGATGGCAAAAGTGTTGCCGTCACCTTGGTGAAGGTCGGTCCATGCCCGGTCATCGGGTTGAAGACGAGCGAAAAGGATGGCTATGAAGCCGTTCAGCTCGGCTTCGAGGATGCCAAGCCCTCTCGGGTCAAGAAACCGGTTCGGGGTATCTTTGCCAAGGCCAATGTGCCGCCGCAACGGATTCTCAAGGAGTTCCGGGTTACGGAAACGAGCGAGTATGAAGTTGGCTTGTCGCTTACCTTGGAGAGAATCGAGGCCGGCGGTCGGGTGGATGTGACCGGAAGAAGCGTCGGCAAAGGCTTTGCCGGTGGCATGAAACGGTGGGGATTCCGTGGTGGTCGTGCCTCCCATGGTGCCCATCTCACCCATCGTTCACCTGGCTCCATCGGTCAGTGTCAAACCCCAGGTCGTGTCTTCAAGAACAAGAAGATGGCCGGCCACATGGGTGATGAGAATGTGACGGTCATGAGTTTGACCGTGGCCTCCGTGGATCTGGAGCGTAATCTGCTGGTTTTGAAGGGCAGCGTGCCGGGTTCCAAGGGATCAGTGCTATTCATCCGCGATGCCGTCAAGGCGGCCCGGAAATGACCAGTTCGAGATCAGATCAGATGATTGACTTTCCTGTTATCGACGCGGCCAACAATCTGTCGTCGCGCACCGTCCAACTGAGCAGCCTGGGTTTTGGCTGTGTGGTTCGCGGTGACCTGCTCACACGGGTGGTTCACTACCAGTTGGCCAAGCGTCGCCTTGGCACCGCATCGACCAAACGTCGCGGCGAAGTGAGAGGTGGCGGACACAAGCCCTACCGGCAAAAAGGGACCGGTAATGCCCGTCAGGGTACGATACGTGCCCCGCAGTACCGTACCGGTGGCGTGGTGTTCGGTCCCCATCCCCGTGATTATGCGATCAAGATGACCAAGAAGGAGCGTGCCCTCGGGCTGCGTACCGCCCTGTCAGCCAAGCGCGAAGCAGGTGAGTTGATCATCGTTCAGGATTTCGGTCTGGAGCGCATCAAGACCAAGGCCATGCTGGAGATCCTCCAACGGATTGGCGCAGAAAAATCGGCATTGATTGTCCTGCCGGGTATTGATGCCAATGTGGAGCTGTCGGTTCGCAACCTTCCCGGCGTGGATGTGATTCTGGTCGAGGGTGTGAATGTGTACGACATCCTCTCCCACGAAAAGCTGGTGATGACCGAAGCCGCGCTGACCAAACTGGAAGAGCGTCTGGCCAGTCTGCCGGGTTCCAAGGCCGTGGAGATTCTGGCGAGCGAAGGAGATCAGGCATGAGCGGACCTTATACTTTGTTTCAAGTTCTGGATGCGCCACGCATCACAGAAAAAGCCACCATGTGCCTGGAGCAAGGAAATCAGGTTGTTTTCCGTGTCGCCAAGTGGGCCAACAAGCCCCAGATCAAGGCTGCGGTGGAAAAACTGTTCAACGTCAAGGTCGAAGCCGTGCAAACCCTGACGCAGTCGGGCAAGACCAAGCGCGTGGGTCGCACGCAGGGACAAAGAAACGACTGGAAAAAGGCGATTGTTCGTATTGCCGAGGGGCAATCAATCGACTTTTACGCCAAGTCCTAACCGAGTGCGACGCACGGAAACGCACGGAGCGCAATCATGGCACTGAAATATTTCAATCCCACCTCGAACGGCAAGCGCACGCAAGTTTGCGTCGATCATAGCGCGCTGCATCGAGGGGAGCCGGAAGGCAGCCTTACCGAAGGTTTGAATAATTCGGGAGGACGCAACAGCTATGGCCGGATGACCGTTCGTCATCAAGGCGGTGGTCACAAGCAGCGCTATCGCATCATCGATTTCAAGCGTGACAAGCACGGCATTCCGGCCAAGGTCGAGCGGATCGAGTACGATCCCAACCGCACAGCCTTCATTGCCCTGCTGCACTATGTGGATGGCGAGAAGCGTTACATCCTGGCTCCACAACGTCTGGCCGCTGGTGATCAGGTGCTCTCTGGTGTTACTGCTGAAGTCAAGCCTGGCAATGCCATGCCTTTGCGTGTCATTCCCCTCGGCTCGGTGGTGCATAATGTGGAGTTGAAGCCCGCCAAGGGTGGACAACTGGCCCGTTCTGCTGGTAACTATGTACAGTTGATGGGCAAGGAAGGAAAGTATGCGCAGTTGAAGCTCCCCTCGGGTGAGATGCGCATGGTGCTTCTGGATTGCATGGCCACCATTGGTCAGGTCTCCAATCCGGATCACGGCAATGTCAAGCTGGGCAAGGCGGGACGGGCCCGCTGGATGGGCAAAAGACCGTCGGTGCGTGGCGTGGCCATGAACCCGGTTGACCATCCGCATGGCGGTGGTGAGGGTCGCACTTCGGGTGGACGTCATCCGGTGACCCCATGGGGTGTTCCGACCAAGGGCAAGAAGACGCGCGTGGGCAGCAAACCCTCGGATCGTCTGATCATGCGTCGGCGCGTGACCGGCGATCGCAAGTAGCGTTCGCGCGGAGTGGTTTTATTGGGCAACGGGAAGCAACCGGGCACGAGGCCCCCAAGCTTCGAGTCATGACGGGTGCGAGAGGAATAGCATGGCACGTTCGATTCATAAGGGTCCTTTCTTCGATGGGTATCTCCTCCAAAAGGTGGAGAGACTGCGCGATACGGGACGCAAGGAGCTGATCAAGACCTGGTCGCGGCGTTCGACGATCATTCCGGAATTCGTCGGCTACACCTTTGGCGTGCATAATGGTCGCAAGTTCATTCCGGTCCTGGTGACGGAGAACATGGTGGGTCATAAGCTCGGTGAGTTTTCCGTGACCCGCACCTTCCCCGGCCATGGCAACGACAAGAAATCCAACCGGAAATAAGGAAGGGACGGGAAGATGGAAGCTGTAGCTCGTTTGAGAAATCTCCCGGTCTCGCCCACCAAGGTCAGACTGGTTGTGGATCTGATCCGTGGTCTTCGCGTGGAGAATGCCCTGCGTACTCTGGAGTTCTCCAAGAAGCGGGTGGCCAATACGGTCCGTGAGACATTAAAATCGGCGATTGCCAATGCCGAGAACAATTTTGGACTGGATGTCGATACGCTGGTGGTTTATCAGGCGAGTGTCGATCAAGGGCTGGTCATGAAACGGTTTCGTCCGCGCGCCAGAGGGCGTGCCGGTCGTGTCACGAAGCGGACGAGCCACCTGACCATCACGGTCCGGTCTACCGAGCCGTAAGGTAAAAGCGGATCGCAAGATCCCCATCAAGTATAGAGCTGGAGAGCGACTCAATGGGTCAAAAGGTACATCCAACAGGATTTCGTCTTGGCATTACCAAGACGTGGGATACACGCTGGTATGCTGACAAGGCGTTTGCCTCGTTGCTGCTCGAAGACATCAAGTTGCGCGAGTGGATCAAAAAGCGGCTTGAGCATGCGAGTGTATCGAAGATCATCATTGAGCGTCCAGCCAAGAAGGCGCGCATCAATATCCACACCGCCCGGCCTGGCATCATCATCGGCAAGAAGGGCGCGGATATCGAGAAACTGAAAAACGATATCGCCAAGGTGGCCAACACCGAGGTGGCGATCAACATCGTTGAAGTTCGCAAGCCCGAAGCCGAAGCCCAACTGATCGCCGAGAATGTGGCGCAGCAGTTGGAAAGACGGGTGGCTTTCCGTCGTGCCATGAAGCGCGCGGTGACATCGGCGATGCGTTTGGGTGCCCTTGGAATTCGCATCAACTGTGCCGGGCGTTTGGGCGGCGGTGAAATCGCCCGTACCGAGTGGTATCGTGAGGGTCGTGTACCCTTGCACACCCTGCGCGCGGATATCGAGTTTGGTTTCGCGGATGCGAACACGCAATATGGCGTCATTGGCGTCAAGGTGTGGGTGTTCAAGGGCGAGATCATCGACAAGGAAATCAGGAGGCCGTAAGGATCCTTCGTCATGCTTTTGCAACCCAAAAAGACCAAGTACCGCAAGGCCCACAAGGGACGTATCCATGGGCTCGCGGGAAGCTGTGATGAGCTGGATTACGGCCAATTCGGGCTCAAGGCCCTCCAGGCCGGACGTATTACGGCTCGTCAGATCGAGGCTGCCCGTCGTGCGATGACCCGCCATATCAAACGTGGTGGTCGCATCTGGATCCGGATGTTCCCGGATGTTCCGGTCTCCAAGAAGCCCGCCGAGGTTCGCCAAGGCAAGGGTAAGGGGAACCCGGAATATTGGATGGCGCGGGTGAAACCGGGCCGTGTCATGTATGAGATGGAAGGGGTTTCGGAGGAGATCGCCCGGGAAGCCATGGCGTTGGCCGGAGCGAAACTGCCCATCCCCACCAAGTTTATTCATAACTGGAGGAAGGCGTGAAGAAGGCCGCTGAAGTCAGGTCGCTGACCGAGGAGCAGATCGCCGAGACGTTGCGCGATCTCCATCAGGAAGCATTCAATCTGCGCTTTCAACTCGCCACGGCGCAACTGGAGAACACGGCGAGAATTCGCAAGGTGCGCAAGGAGATTGCCCGGATCATGACGATTCAGGGTGAGCGTGCGCGGCAACAAAATGCTGTGGCCAAGGGGAGTTGAGTTATGCCGCAACGCATCCTTCAGGGCGTCGTGGTGAGCGACAAGATGGACAAGACCGTGGTGGTCAAGGTGGAGCGCAATGTCCGTCACGAGTTGTACGGCAAGATCATCCGTCGCTCCAAGAAGTACAAGGCCCATGACCCGGATAACCGGCTCAAGGTGGGTGATCAGACACGTATCCGCGAGTGTCCCCCTATGAGCAAGGATAAATGCTGGGTGGTGATTTCGGAGGAATCCGCATGATTCAGGTACAAACCACGCTCGAGGTGGCGGACAACTCTGGAGCCAAGAAGGTGCAGTGCATCAAGGTTCTGGGTGGTTCCAAGCGGCGCTATGCCCATGTGGGCGATGTGATTGCCGTTGCCATCAAATCCGCGATTCCCCGCGGCAAGGTCAAAAAGGGTGATGTGGCGCGCGCTGTCGTGGTACGCACCAAGAAGCAGGTGGTTCGTGACGACGGCAGTTACATTCGCTTCGATCGCAATGCCGCCGTGCTGATCAACAAATCCGGTGATCCGGTCGGCACCCGCATCTTCGGGCCGGTTACCCGCGAACTGCGTGTCCGGAATTATATGAAAATCATTTCGCTGGCCCCGGAAGTGCTGTAAGGCGCCAGTTTTGAAACGTGACGGTGACAAGTAGAGGTCCGATGAATACCGCTTTCAAAACTTCCCTGAAGAAGGGTGACCAGGTCGTCGTGATCGCCGGGAAGGACAAGGGCAAGCGCGGACGTATCCTGAAGATCGAGACCGACCAGCAGGCTGCGCTGGTCGAGCGGGTCAACATGATCAAGCGTCACACTCGGGCGACCAAGGACAAGGAAGCCTCGATCGTGGAAAAAGAGTCCCCGATCCATATTTCCAACCTGATGTTTTACGATGTGGCCACCGGCAAGGGCAGTCGGATCGGCAAGAAGATCCTGGAGGATGGTCGCAAGGTGCGCGTGGCCATCAAATCCGGCGAGACCATCGATCGGTAGGGTGTTTCCACGGACGGACGGTAGCGTTCGTTCATCGTGAAGCCCTCGAATGCCAAGGCCCCAGACAGGAACAGACCATGGCCAGATTGAAAGAGCTGTATGACAGGGAGATCGCTCCCGCCCTGATGAAAGAGTTCGGATACCGCAACGTGATGCAGATTCCGCGGATCGAGAAGGTCGTCATCAACATGGGTGTTGGCAAGGCGGTCGCGGACAAGAATCTCCTGAACGGTGCCGTCAGCGACATGACGGCCATCTCGGGACAGAAGCCGCAGGTGACCAAGGCCAAGAAGTCAGTCGCCGGTTTCAAGCTTCGCCAGGGGCAAGCGATTGGCTGTTGCGTGACCCTTCGGCGTGTGCGAATGTATGAGTTTCTGGATCGACTGATCAACGTGGCCTTGCCACGTACCCGTGACTTCCAGGGCGTCAAGGGTAACTCCTTTGATGGACGTGGCAATTACTGCATGGGTCTCAAGGAGCAGATCATCTTTCCAGAGATCGATTACGACAAGGTGGATTCGGTTCGTGGCATGGATATCGTGATCGTCACCTCCGCGCCCACGGACAAGGAAGCCAAGGCTCTGTTGCGGGCATTCCGTATGCCTTTCAAGAATTGATCGTCGAGGATGATGCGAACTCATGGCCAAGAAATCGTTGATTGCCAAGTGCAAGCGTAAACCGAAATTTTCTGTTCGGACCTACCATCGCTGCGCCCGTTGTGCTCGACCCAGGGGGTATCTGCGCAAGTTCACCCTTTGCCGTATCTGTCTGCGTCAGCTCTCGCTGCGCGGAGAGATTCCAGGTATTGTGAAAGCTTCGTGGTAAGAACCCTATTATTCAGAATTGGAGCTTTGTTTCCATGGGAATGACCGATCCAATCAGTGACATGTTGACCCGGATCCGCAACGCACAGATGGTGCGCAAGGATCAGGTCGATGTCCCCGTGTCCAAGATCAAGACCCGTATTGCCGAGATCCTTATGGAAGAGGGGTATGTCTCCAAGGTCGAACTCGTGGCCGAAGAGAAATTTCCGGTGTTGCGCCTGGATCTCAAGTATCGCAAAGGCCGCCCGGTGATCGAGGAGATCAAGCGTCGCTCCCGTCCGGGTCGGCGTGAGTATGTGGCCAAGGATGAAATTCCGAAAGTGTATCAAGGCTTGGGAATTGCCATCCTCTCCACCAGCAGAGGTGTTGTTTCGAATCGTCAGGCGCGCAAGTTGGGCGTCGGCGGTGAGCTTTTGTGTACCGTATTCTAACATTCGAGGAACGTTCTCGTGTCCAGAATTGGCAAATTACCGATCTCCGTTCCCAATGGGGTGGAGGTGACCATTGACCATCAGACCGTGCAAGTCTCCGGAAAATTGGGCAGCCTCACACGCACCTTTCCCGGCGAAGTGCAGATCACCCGTGAAGGGGATCAACTGATTGTCATTCCGATTGGCAACGCCAAGAACAGCCGTGCACTTTGGGGTTTGGCCCGTGCCCTGTTGGCCAATATGGTCAAGGGGGTATCCGAAGGTTTCTCCAAGACCCTGGAGATCATCGGAGTCGGCTACCGTGCAGCGGTTGATGGTCGGGTGTTGAAACTGAACCTTGGTTTTTCCCATCCGGTTGATTTCATGCTGCCCGATGGTATCGAAGCTTCGGTGGATAAGAATACCCTGTTGGTCTTGAAGGGGATCGATTGCGAGCGGGTGGGTCAAACCTGTGCCGAGATACGCTCCTATCGCTTGCCCGAGCCCTACAAGGGCAAGGGAATTTTGTATCAGGGCGAGAAGATTCAGCGCAAGGTCGGCAAGAAGAAGTAAGCCGGGTTTGAATAACGGCTGACAACGTCAATACGCATGGGGATGGTTTGATGTCACAGGACAGACATGTGGCCAGAAAGATTCGCAGCGCGCGAATCCGTTTCACGATCCGTCAGGTCGCTGGAGACCGTCCGCGTCTTTCGGTTTTTCGTAGTGCCAAACATATTTACGCGCAGATCATCGATGATGCCGCTGGTCGTACCATCGCTTCGGCTTCGACGGTGGAAAAAGAGATTCGCGAGCAACTCAAGAGCGGTGGCAACAAAGAGGCTGCGGCTCTGGTGGGTCAGCGTATCGCCGAGAAAGCCAAGGCGGCCAATGTGCGTACCGTGGTGTTCGACCGCAGTGGTTATCTGTACCATGGCCGGGTGAAGACCCTGGCTGATGCGGCGCGTGAAGGCGGTTTGGATTTCTAGGGATGTCAGCCCATATAAGGGGCTTGGACGATAGATCAGGCAGGAGCGGCGATGGCTAAGCGACGCAGCAATCAGGCGAACAATAACAGTAACAACAACGCCCCGGAAGAGAAGGTCGGCAGTTGGCAGACCGATGATTACATCGAGAAGCTGGTGACGATCAAGCGTACCGCCAAGGTTGTTAAGGGTGGAAGCCGGTTCAACTTCTCCGCCATTGTCGTGGTTGGTGATGGCAAGGGCCGCGTCGGTTATGGATTGGGCAAGGCCAAGGAGGTTCCGGAGAGCATCCGCAAAGCCACGGAAAAGGCCCGCAAGAGCATGATGGAGATTCCGATCAAGGATGGCCGTACCATCTTTCATCAGATGATCGGACACTATGGAGCCGGTGGTGTGATCCTGCGACCAGCGGTCGAAGGTACCGGTATCATCGCCGGTGGTTCTATGCGTCCGATCTTCGAGGCCCTCGGGATTCGCGATATACTCGCCAAGTCCACAGGGACCTCGAATCCGCACAATCTCATCAAGGCGACTTTTGATGCCTTGATGGCGATTCGTTCCCCCCGGGAAGTGGCCGCCAAGCGCGACCTTCCGTTGGACCGCTTTGGCGCGGCGTGAGGAGAGAACCGATGTCCAAGACTCTCAAGGTTCAGCAAATCCGTTCCGTGATCGGTCGTCCCGAAGTTCAGCGTTTGATCGTGCGTGGCTTGGGTCTGAAGCGGATTCGTCATATCCGGGAATTGCAGGATAATCCCTGCATCCGTGGCATGATTGCCAAGGTGCCGCATCTGGTGCGCCTCGTAGACTGATTTGATTGGCTCGATACAGACTTTCATCAGGCCGGATCAGGATGGCTTGATAACCTAATTGTCCAGTAAGGTTGTGGATACCATGAAACTGAATGAACTGCCCAAGAATCCCGCCGGTGCCCGTGGTGGCAAGCGCGTGGGACGTGGTATCGGTTCTGGTCACGGCAAAACAAGCTGCCGTGGTCAAAAAGGTCAGAAAGCACGCTCGGGTGGCTATCACAAGGTGGGTTTCGAGGGCGGTCAGATGCCCTTGCAACGTCGACTTCCCAAGCGTGGTTTCAAGAATCCGTTCCGTAAGGTCTATTCGCTGGTCAACCTGCAGGATCTGGATCTTTTCGATGCCGGCGTGACTGTAGGCATTGAGGATCTCAAGTTGCGTGGACTTGTGGGACGTGAGCGGGATGGTGTGAAGCTGTTGGCCCAAGGCGAAATCTCAAAGCCGTTGTTCATCACCGTGGATCGTGCATCAGCCTCGGCGATCGCCAAGGTGCTGGCGGCGGGTGGCAGCGTTACCGTGATTCAAGCCGAAGCGGATGATGAGTCGCACTCCGAAGCGGGTGCCTGAGCGTAGACAGAGGGTTCATGGACGCGCAATCTCCTTTTGCCGGTTTGGCCAATCTTGGCCGTATACCCGAGTTGCGCAAACGACTCTTGTTCACGCTTGGGATGTTGATCGTTTATCGGATCGGTGCCCATGTGCCGACCCCAGGCATCGATCCCAAGGCACTGGCAGCCTTCTTTGATCAACAGCAGGGTACGCTGCTCGGCATGTTCAACATGTTTTCGGGTGGCGCGCTCTCCAGGTTGACGGTCTTTGCCCTCGGCATCATGCCGTACATCTCCTCATCGATCATCCTGCAATTGATGACAGCGGTCTTTCCAAAGCTCGAAGCCATCAAGAAAGAGGGGGAGTTGGGGCGTCGCAAGATCAATCAATATACCCGTTATGGAACGGTGGTTCTCTCCATCTTTCAGGGGTTTGGCATTGCTTATGGCCTGGAATCCATGCAAGCCGGCGGTTTGGGCGTGGTGGTGGAACCAGGTTGGTCGTTCCGTGTCATGACCGTGATCACCTTGACCTCTGGCACGGCATTCATCATGTGGGTGGGTGAGCAGATCACGGCCCGTGGCATTGGTAATGGCATCTCGTTGATCATTTTCGCGGGTATTGTCGCCAATCTGCCCATCGCGCTGGTCAAGACTCTGGAGTTGGCGCGCACCGGTGACCTGCAACCTCTGTTCGTGCTCTTCCTGCTGGTCATGTCGGTGGCCGTGACCGCCTTCATCATTTTCATGGAACGGGCCCAGCGTCGCATTACGGTACAGTATGCCAAGAGACAGGTGAGCGGACGTCGTATGGTGGGAGGCGAGAGCACCCATCTGCCCTTGAAGATCAACACCTCGGGCGTGATTCCACCGATCTTTGCCAGCTCCATCATTCTGTTCCCGGTGACGATCGCCAATTTTGCACCGTGGGATTGGCTCAAGAGCATGGCCAACGCCCTTTCTCCTGGGCATGTGGCCTACATGGTGGTTTATTCGCTGGCCATCGTCTTCTTCTGCTTTTTCTATACAGCGATCGTCTTCAATCCGCAGGAGACTGCGGACAATTTGCAGAAGTATGGCGGGTTTGTGCCGGGCATTCGTCCTGGTGCGCGGACCGCGGAGTATCTGGACAAGATTCTGACCCGGCTGACTCTGGTGGGTGCTGTGTACGTGACCGGAGTTTGTCTCTTGCCTGAGATCCTGATTTCAAGCTATAATGTGCCGTTTTATTTTGGCGGAACCTCCATGCTGATCGTCGTCGGCGTCACCATGGATACCGCCGCGCAGATTCAATCCTTTTTGATCAGCCGTCAGTATGAGGGGTTGATGCAAAAAGCCCGGATTCGCGGTCGTACCTGACGACCCAAACGTGGAGGAGTTTTCCAGATGAAGGTCCGTGCATCGGTGAAGACACTTTGCAAGATGTGCAAAGTTGTGAAACGCAAGGGCGTTGCTCGGGTGATCTGCCCGGCGCATCCGAAACACAAACAGCGCCAGGGTTAAGTTTGTTATCCTGATTGCGAGAATCCCTTGGGTTCTTGTTGAAATGGCGTATAATCCGTGAATTCGGCTATTGAGGAGATTTGAAGGTGGCCCGTATTGCTGGCGTGAACATTCCGATCAACAAGCGGATGGAAGTGGCTTTGACCTATATCTTTGGGATCGGTCCGGTGCGGGCCAAGCAGATTTTAAAAGAGGCCGAGGTCTCCACCGAAGTCCGCGCGCGTGATCTCTCAGAGGCCGAGGTCGCTCGCATTCGCGCCGTCATCGACAAGGATCACATCGTTGAGGGCGACCTGCGTCGTCAGGTGGCGATGAATACCAAACGGTTGATGGATCTGGGCTGCTATCGCGGTCTTCGACATCGCCGTGGATTGCCGGTTCGCGGACAACGCACCCACACCAATGCCCGGACACGCAAGGGACCGCGTCGTGCAGTGGTTGGGAAATGATCTTGAATCCATTACTGATTGGCCCAGGTGACATGACCGGGCAGGGAATCGAGGAGTAAACATGGCGACGAAGGCTCAGAAAACCGCGACTCGAATCAAGAAGAAGGAGCGGAAAAATATCGCCAGCGGTATCGCGCATATCCGATCCACCTTCAACAATACCATTGTGTCGATCACCGATACCGCCGGAAATGTGATCTCCTGGGGTTCGGCAGGCGCGCAAGGTTTCAAGGGATCGCGCAAGTCAACCCCCTTTGCCGCCCAGATGGCTGCCGAGGATGCCGGTCGCAAAGCGCAGGAGCATGGCATGCGCAACCTGGAAGTGCGCTTGAAAGGTCCGGGCTCCGGGCGTGAATCGGCCTTGCGTGCCTTGGCCAATATTGGTTTCAACATTGCCTTTGTTCAGGATGTGACTCCCATTCCGCATAATGGTTGCCGTCCTCCGAAACGGCGTCGCGTCTGATTCGACTCGGTAGATATAAGGGACTCTAGGGAAACATGGCCCGTTATTTTGGATCCAAATGCAGACTCTGTCGTCGTGAGGCGGCCAAGCTCTTCCTGAAAGGGGAGAAATGCTACTCGGACAAGTGCGCCATTGAGCGTCGAAACTATGGCCCTGGTCTGCATGGACAGCGTCGCCGCAAAGTTTCGGACTATGGTGTGCATCTGCGCGAAAAGCAGAAGATCAAGCGCACCTACTGCCTGCTGGAAAAGCAGTTCCGCAACTACTTCGAAAAGGCGGCCCGCATGCCGGGTGTCACCGGTGAGAATTTGTTGATTCTCCTGGAGCGTCGCCTCGACAATGTGGTCTATCGCCTCGGTTTTTCCGCCTCCCGTAGTGAGGCCAGACAGGTGGTGAGTCACAAGCAGATCATGGTGAACGGCAAGAACATCAACATCGCCTCCTACCTGGTTAAACCCGGTGACCGGATCGCGGTGGATGAGAGTTGCAAGAACCATCTGCGCATCAAGGGCGCCATGGATAGTGCCATGCGTCGCAGTTTCCCATCCTGGCTCGAGGTGGACCCCGTGGCCATGTCCGGAACATTCGTATCGTTCCCGGATCGCGCGGATCTCCCGGCGGATTATAACGAGAACCTCATCGTGGAACTGTATTCCAAGTAACGCGCTTATTTGGATGGGGGATTGTGATGTACAGGAACTGGACGGAATTGATCAAGCCCCGCAAGGTTGAGCTGGTCGGTGATGGAGATTCTCAGTACAAGGCGACCTTGATCGCCGAACCTCTTGAGCGTGGTTTTGGAACGACACTTGGCAATGCCTTGCGTCGCATTCTCCTCTCCTCTCTGCAAGGGGCGGCAGTCTCTGCGGTTCGAATTGAAGGGGTTTTGCACGAGTTTTCAAGCATCCCCGGAGTGCTCGAGGATGTTACCGATATCATTCTTAATCTCAAGGGTGTCGCGATTCGCATGAAGAGCAGCAACACCCGCACCATGACGCTGGTCGCGGAGAAGGAAGGTGTTGTGACAGCCGCCGATATTGAATGCGGGCATGACATCGAGATCCTCAATCCCAACCATCACATCGCCACCCTGAACAAGAGTGGCAAGCTGAACATGACCATGACCGTGACCACGGGAAAGGGTTATGTGCGTGCTTTGGCGGGTGCGGATGACGTGCCGACCAACATCGGCGATATTCCTATGGATTGCAGCTACAATCCGGTCAAGCGCGTCTCCTACAAAGTCTCCAATGCCCGCGTGGGTCAGCAGACGGACTACGACAAGCTCGAACTCTACATCGAGACCAATGGTGTGGTGAGTCCCGAGGATGCCTTGGCATTGGCTGCCAAAATTCTCCAGGATCAGTTGAGTCTGTTCATCAATTTCGACGATATCCCGATTCACGAAGGTCGTGACGAGCATGCTTCGCCGAAGTGGAATCCGAACCTGTTCCGCAAGGTGGATGAGTTGGAGTTGTCAGTTCGTTCCGCCAACTGCCTCAAGAACGACGATATAGTATACATCGGCGATCTGGTACAAAAGACCGAGTCGGAGATGCTGAAAACACCGAATTTTGGACGCAAATCCTTGAACGAGATCAAGGAGGTGCTCGAAGAGATGGACTTGAGCCTCGGCATGCATCTGGATGGATGGCCCCCGGAGAACATCGACGAACTGGCCAAACAGTTCGAGGAAGAGAATTTTTGATTGTCATGCACTTGGCGCGAATGGATAAACGACTCATTCGGCGTTGACTGGACGATAGAAGGACATAAAGAATCATGAGACATCTCAAGCAGGGGCGCAAGCTCAACCGCAGACCCGACATTCGCAATGCCATGATGCGCAACATGCTCACCAGCCTCTTCCGTTATGAGAGGATCGAAGTGACCGTCCCTCGTGCCAAGGAGTTGCGTATTCTTGCCGACAAGATGGTGACTCTGGGCAAGGATGGCACTCTCCATGCGCGCCGTCAGGCCTTGACCGTGATGCCCGACAAAGAGGTCACCCATAAGCTCTTCTCGGATATTGCCGAGCGTAACAAGGAGCGCAAGGGTGGCTATACCCGGATCATCAAGACCCGGAATCGCTATGGAGATTGCGCGCCCATGGCCTTCATTGAGTTGGTGGAGCGTGAAGCCGCTGCTGTTTGACACGTTGTGAGTTTGTACCTGCTGATTTGATAATTTGGTGGAAGTTTAGTTGAAAATCGTCTATTCTACAATAAAGTTGAATAGACGATTTTTTCTTGGATAATATAATTTAAATAATTTATGTTAGATTTGAAAATTGTTGATCCTTCAACAATTGTAGCAGATATGGAAATCTCAATGGAAAACACCGTGAATTTGAGCAAATGGGTAATGGAGAACAGTGAGATGACTCCCTTGCAGAAGGAGGATCTCGCAAGTCCATTCCATTGTCTTATCAGAGACACGAAGGGGATTTCAGGAAAGCTTCACAACGAGATTTCTGATAATTTACTCAAGGCGTATAAAGATCCTCGGGATCTGGTGGAGCAACTTGAAGATAAGGTTGATGTGATCAAAATTTGTGTCGATTTCGATCAACCCAGCATGTAGTTTTTTTTGTTTATTGATATTATATTAATTATACGATTGTTATCACATGAAGCTGCGCTTGGCCAGTGGCGCAGGTGAGTTCATGAATACTTTAAATTACTGTTGCGAATAAGCGCAAGTGGCAGGAATCTATGTGTCATATTAATCTTGATGAGTTTTACCTGAGCTTTTCTAAGACTTGGGATCCGGTGCATCGAGTCTTGTTGTTGGCTGGTTTACGTCTTGAGCGTATACATGGTCATGAGGAGTCATTTCCCCCTTCTATTGTTCTTGATGCAATCAGGGAACAATGCCTTGAGATTGTATCTATGCTGAATTTGGAACGTGAGCAGATTTTTCATTCGACGGTAACCAAGATGGTTACCTATTTGCGAATCTATCAGGTCGAGCAGAAGAGTATTGATCCAATTAAAATAACTTATTGGTTTTGGGAGTCAATCATTGATTGTTATCCCTGTTCCTCGTCTCATGCCGGAAAGATTGTTCGTAACCGTTCAGCCCAGTAAAGTGCTTCAGGCGATCAGAAATATCAAAACAG
>JADGAY010000274.1 GCA_015231775.1 Magnetococcales bacterium
CAACTGACCCGCCCCCATCGCCACGCCGACGAACCCCCCAAGGCCGCCGCCGGACGCCCCCCCAATCTGATGGAGCAGATCATCCCGCTTCTGGAGCGCCCTCTGCCCGCCGGCCTGCCGAGTCGCTCGGCGCGGGGGTATCTGGACATCGAGGATCCCTCGGTGATCCCGGTGCTGCGGGATACCGATCGCTCGGATCCGAAATGCGAAAGCGTCTTCTATTTCCCCGGTTGCGGCTGCGAACGGCTCTTCTCCGACGTGGCCCTGGCCTCCATCGCCATGATGGTCCACATCGGCGCGCAGGTGGTGCTCCCCCCCGGCGCGATCTGCTGCGGCTTCCCCCAGAGCGCCTCGGGACTCGAAACCCTGGGTCGCCAGATCACCATGCGCAACCGGGTGCTGTTCCACCGGGTGGCCCATGCGTTGAGCCACCTGGAGATCAAGACCGTCATCGTCTCCTGCGGTACCTGCCTGGACCAGTTGGAGAAATACCATTTCGAGACCATCTTCCCCGGTTCCAGACTGCTGGATGTGCATGAATTCCTCCTGGAAAGAGGGGTCAGCATGCGCTCGCGCGCCCACTCCAACGAACCGATCCTGTTCCACGACCCGTGCCACTCACCGATGCGGGTCCATCCGCCGCTGATGGTCGCCTCCAAGCTGCTGGGACGTCCGGCGGTGCTGGCGGATCGCTGTTGCGGCGAGGCCGGCACCTTCTCGGTGTCGCGTCCGGATATCGCCGCCCAGGTGCGCTTCCGCAAGGACGAGGAGGTCAACCGCACCCGCGAACCGGGAGAGACGGCGCGCATTCTCACCTCCTGCCCCTCCTGCTTCCAGGGGTTGTCCCGACTCGAGAACACCAGCGCCGACTATCTGGTGGTGGAGCTGACCCGCTCCCTGCTCGGACCAGAGTGGCGGGCAGGTTTCCTGGAACGCATGCGTCGCGGAGGACTGGAAAAAGTGCTGTTGTAAGCGGCATAATGGCAAGAGCGCCCCATGGGATCCAGGCCCGCTCTTGACCCTGCCAGGAGACAACCATCGACATCTTCCCCAATCTTCCCGAATGGCTCCCGTCCATCGATCCGAAATTCGCCATGGATCTGCTCCTGGTCTATCTCGGTGCGGTGGTGCAGGCCGCCTTGGGGTTCGGGTTCGCGTTGATCTCCGCGCCACTGCTCAAGCTGATCGATCCCGGTCTGCTCCCCGGTCCGCTGATGGTGGCCGGCATGCTGCTCAACATGGCCATGGGCGCGCGGGGGCTGAAGGCGGCGGAAAAAACGCCCCTGGGATGGATGGTGTTGGGCTCACTGCCGGGTCTGTGGCTGGGGGTGCTCTCCTACGACTGGTTGAACCCCCGTCAGGCCGACATGCTGTTCGGCTTTCTGGTCCTGTCAGCGGTCGGAATGTCGCGACTGCATGGCGCCAGACACGCCACCGCCGGGGTTCTTGTCAGCGCCGGCTTCTTCTCGGGGATCATGAACATCACCACCACCATGGGCGGGCCGCCGGTGGTGCTGGCCCTGCAGGCGCTGCCCGGGGACCGATTCCGCGCGACCCTGGCCTTCTATTTCCTGGTGATCGGCGCGATCTCGTTGTTCATCCTGCCCCACTCCGTGCAGTTGGACCTGGAGAAGTCGATCCGGGGGCTGGAGTTGATGCCGGCGGTCATCCTGGGCATCTGGAGCGCCGGTCCGTTCGAACGCTGGCTCGACGCGGGTCGCACCCGTGTGGCGGTTTTGCTTCTGGCGGCGACAGCCGGGGGGGTTCTGGTCTTCCGTGCCTGGCCGCCGGTCGATCACGCCACCATGGCCGCCGTGATCTTTGCCATCAAGAATCGAATCCTTGATGCCATCATCGAATAAGGATAAACCATGGTTCCCCGTGACGCGCTTCCACACTCCCCTCTTCGGGTGCAACCCGTCATCTTATGCGGTGGATCGGGCACCCGGCTGTGGCCTCTGTCGCGGGCGGGTTTTCCCAAGCAGTTTCTCTGCCTGACGGGCAAGGAGAGTCTGTTTCAGCAGGCGGCCAAACGTCTGCTGGCACTGGACACGCCGGAAATCACCGTCCTTCCCCCCTGTATCGTCGGCAACGATGCGCACCGCTTCCTCTCCCGTGAACAGTTGCGGGAGAGCGGTATCGAACAGGCCACCTACCTGCTCGAACCCCAGGGACGCAATACCGCGCCGGCCCTGACCCTGGCGGCCCTGGCCGCCCTGGACGGGGGGGGTGATCCGGTTCTGGTCGTCACCCCGGCGGATCAGACCATCACCGATGAGCCCGCCTTCCGCCAGGCCATGCACCAGGCGATCGCCGAGGCCAACGACGGACGCATCGTGCTCCTGGGCATCGCGCCGGACCGTCCCGAAACCGGCTATGGCTACATCAAGAGCCGTGAAAAGCCCGCCGAAGAGCAGGCGACCCGGTGGGTCGAACGTTTTGTCGAAAAACCCGATGCCCCCACTGCCGAACGCTATCTGTCGGAAGGGAGCTATTATTGGAACGCCGGGATGTTCATCCTCAAGGCCTCGGTCTGGTTGAGGGCCCTTGAGACCTTTCGACCGGATATCGCTGCGGGTTGCCGGCGGGCCTGGCTCGGCAAAAGCGTGGATGGCGATTTCGTGCGCCCAGACGAGGAGAGCTTCACCCGTATCCCTTCGGAATCCATCGATTACGCGGTGATGGAACGGTGTCCGGAGCATGGGGATTTTGCCATCCGCATGGTGCCGCTCAAGGCCGGCTGGAGTGATCTGGGGGCCTGGGACGCGGTGTGGAACGCGCTGCCCAGGGACGATGACGGCAATGCCCGCTTGGGGGATGTGCTGATCTCGGATTGCCGTGACACGCTGGTGCATGCCACCCACCGTCTGGTGGCTCTGGTGGATGTGGAGAATCTGGTGGTCATCGAAACAGCCGACGCGGTGCTCGTGGCCGACAAAGCCCGCAGCCAGGATGTCAAGCAGATTGTCCAAACGCTGCACGCGATGCACCGTGGGGAGCAGACCCTGCATCGCAAGGTGCACCGTCCCTGGGGGTGGTACGACTGCATCGACGAGGGGCATCGATTCAAGGTCAAGCGGATCCAGGTCAAGCCCAAGGCCTCGTTGAGCCTGCAACGCCATCATCACCGCGCCGAACACTGGGTGGTGGTGCGCGGCACGGCGGAGATCACCCGTGGCGAGAACACCATCCTGCTCAGTGAAAACCAATCCACCTACATCCCCCT
>JADGAY010000275.1 GCA_015231775.1 Magnetococcales bacterium
CTGGCCGTCAATCGGGATCCGGTGGTGGAAAAGAGTCTGGCCTTCCGGCGCGCCTTGTCCGGGGCGCGGATCCTGTTGGTGGAGGACAACGACATCAACCAGCAGGTGGCGCGGGAGATTCTGGAGTTGGCCAACATCACCGTGCTTTTGGCCGAGAACGGCGCCCAGGCGGTGCGGATGGTTCTCCAGGAGACGGTGCCGCTGGACGGGGTGTTGATGGATGTGCGCATGCCGGTGATGGATGGATTGATGGCTGCACGGGCAATTCGCGCCGCGGGGATCACGGCGTTGCCCATCCTGGCCATGACCGCCAACGCCATGGCCGGGGATCGGGAGCGGTGTCTGGCCGCCGGCATGCAGGATCACATCGCCAAGCCGATCCATCCCGATGCGCTGTATGCCATGCTGACGCCGTGGATCCGACCCGCCCATCCCGAGCCGCTGCCCGAGGGGCTCGTGGAGTTGACGCCGGTGGTCATCGATCCGGCCTGGGCGCCGGTGGAGATCCCCGGTCTGGATGTCGAGTCCGGGGTGTTGCGGATGAGCGGGAACTTCGACGGGTATCTGGGCGTGTTGAATCGTTTTCTGGTCAATCAGCGTGGCGCGGTTGGCTCGATCCATCAGGCTCTGGAGGGATCGGATCTCTCCACCGCCCAGCGGGTCGCCCACACCCTCAAGGGGGTTGCCGCCACCATCGGCGCCGACGAACTGTCGGAGATGGCGGCGCGCATCGAGGAGGCGATCGGTGCGGGAGAGGGACGCGCCCGGATCGATGGCATGCTGGACGCGGCGGCGACCCGGTTGAGCGAACTGTGCGCGGCCATGGAGCCGGTGGTGGCGCGCCGGTCGATTCCGGTCGTGGCGGCGGAGGTGGTGCAACGGGAGCCCACCTCTCTGGAGGGGCGTCGGGAGCTGTTGTTGCGGCGGTTGCACGAACAACTGGCGATCTTCGACGCCGATGCCGAGGCGACCCTGGCCACCTTGCGTCGGGAGTTTTCCGGCGAGGCGTGGCTCGCGGGGATGGGGCCGGTCGAGGAGCAGGTGGGGCGTTACGATTTCGATGGCGCCATGAAGCGGTGTCGGGCGTGGTTCGAGTCGCTCCCTTTCGAGCTGGAGGCAGGTCATGGTTGAGTCGGTGGGAAAGCCGATCGTGCTGATCGTCGATGACGCGGCGGACAATCTGGACGTGCTCAAGGCGGTGTTGATGGAGAGCTACCAGGTGCGTCTGGCGATCCACGGCACCCTGGCGTTGCGGCTGGCGCGCATGGCGCCGCGACCGGATCTGATTCTGCTTGATATCGTGATGCCGGGCATGAGCGGTTTCGAGGTGTGCCGGCAGTTGAAGTCCGACCCGGAAACCGCCGACATTCCGGTGATCTTCGTCACGGCGCGCACCGACGAGGAGGATGAACTCGAGGGGTTGCAACTGGGCGCGGTCGATTACCTGACCAAACCGATCCGACCGGCGATCGTGCTGGCGCGCATCGCCACCCATCTGACGTTGCGGCGGGTGTGGACCCAACTGGAGGAGAAGAATCGTCGTCTCGGGGAGATCAACGCGCAGCTCGATGAGAGCCTGCAAAAATTCTCCGCCTCCGAGGAGCGGTTTCGCGGTCTGGTGCAGACCATCCCGGACATCGTGTTCAAGATCGACGGCGAGGGAAATTTCACCTTCTTGAACCGGGCGATCGAACGGTTGGGGTATCACCCTTCCGAGTTGATCGGACGCCATTTCACCACGATCATCGACAGCGCCGATGTGCCGACGGTGAGTCTGAACCGGGTCATGGACCGCATCGGCCCCGGGACGTTCAATCCGGAGCAGAAGGTGTTCGACGAACGACGCACCGGCACCCGGTTGACCCTGGGGCTGGAGTTGCACCTGAAGCCCAAAACCGGCACCTGCGAGGAGGTGTACGAGCTGCGCAACATCGATTCGCCGAAGGTCCAGGTCGAGGTGAACAGCACCGGATTGTACGGCGCGATTGGTGAGGGAAGCGAGGGCGTGACGCGTCAGTACATCGGTTCGGTGGGGGTGATCCGGGACGTGACGGAGCGTCAGAAGGTGCAAAAGGCGCTGCTGGAGGAGCGCTTGCTGCTGCGCCAGTTGATCGATACCGTGCCGTTGCCGATCTTCTTTATCGACGGTTCCGGCAAACTGATGTTCGCCAACAGCGCCTTTCTCGATTTTGTCGGCCACACCGCCGATCAGTTGGCGGGAAAGGAGTTGGGAGAGCTGTTCCACTCCGAGGGGAAATGGGCGATCGTCCGGCTGTGTGGCGCGTTCAGGGCCGATACCGGGGCCATGCAGGTGCGTCGGGAGATCGAATGGGTGGCCGGACACGCCTCCATCGCGTGCGTCGAGCTGCGGTTGGCCAAATTCACCACCGCCAGCGACGAACCGCCGGCGATCATCGGCGTGTTGGTGGATCGGACCGAACTCAAAAGCATTCAGACCCATTTGATCGAGGCCAAGCGTTACGCCGAGGCCATGGCCCGCTCCGCGGAACGGGCCAGTCAGGCCAAGGGAGAGTTTCTGGCCAACATGAGCCACGAGATCCGTACCCCTCTGAATGCGGTGATCGGTCTGACGCAACTGTGTCTTCAGACCGATCTGAACCCCAAGCAGCGGGACTATCTGGGCACGATCGCCACGTGTGCCGGCAATCTGTTGCAATTGCTCAACGATATTCTCGACTTCTCCCGGATCGAATCCGCCGGGTTGTGCCTGGACGACGTGGAGTTCGTGTTCACCCAGATCCTGGATGATCTGGTCAACATGAGCATCCAGGCGCGCAAGAAGGGGTTGGCGTTCCTGATCGAGGTGGGCGAGGGGATTCCCGCGCGCCTGCGGGGGGATGGACAGCGTTTGGGCCAGGTGTTGGGGCATTTGGTGGGCAACGCCATCAAGTTCACCGAGCGTGGGGAGGTGCATGTCGGGGTCGCGCTGGGCGAAGCCGGCCCGCAGTGGGTGGAGTTGCGCTTCTCCATCCGCGATAGCGGCATCGGCATGCCAGCGGATCAGATCGAGGAGATGTTCCAGGAGTTCTCCCAGGGGGATGGCTCGAGCCGGCGCAAATACGGTGGCGCGGGATTGGGATTGGCGATTGCCAAGCGGCTGGTG
Organism: Magnetococcales bacterium; assembly: GCA_015231775.1. GTDB lineage: Bacteria > Pseudomonadota > Magnetococcia > Magnetococcales > Magnetaquicoccaceae > Magnetaquiglobus. Next base: position 3,125 of record JADGAY010000275.1, read on the forward strand.
GCGATGATGGGGGGGCGCATCGAGGTGGAGAGCGCGCCGGGGTTGGGGAGCTGTTTCCGGTTTGCGGCCCGCTTTGCCACGGTTGGCGGACG
>JADGAY010000276.1 GCA_015231775.1 Magnetococcales bacterium
AGACTCTCGAATGTCGCATCCCAGCGGCTCGCCCCATCGCGCAGCAGACCTTCCAACCGGGCGATCTCCTCCGGACTTCCGGAGGAGGCCTGAAGTTCGGCGATGAGATCGCCCAACTCCCCGAGCGCGCCATCCAGATCACCGCTCAAGAGCCTGTCCAGAATGGTTTGCAGGGGACCGGTCAGTCCGGTCTGTCCGCTCTCCAGAAATTCACGGATGGCTCCCAGGGTCGCCGGATCATCACCGTTGGTCTGGACATCGGCAAGAATTCTGGTCAGCATGGCCAGACTCTCCGCGTCACCCACCGGCTGGCGCAACTCCTGAAGGCGCTCGAAGATGCCGGAGGTCAGGTCATTCGTCAGTGCGGCATCCGCCGGACGCAGCCCGGAGACGACCTCCTCGACGATTCTCTGGAGCGTGTCGTAGGAGAGGCCGTTCTGTTTGGCATCGCTACACTGACCGCCGAACACGGTGGGGCCGCCCGCCACCACACAGGGATCCTGGGGTTGTTGCCAATCGCCCGAGGAACCCCCGCCGGAGGGGTAGGCGAAGTTCAGAACAGCGGTCGCGGTGATGATGGCCATGGCTCATACCAATTCGCATTCGACGGAGGAACAAGGCGGCAAGAAGCGAACGACGAGACGGTACGCTCCAGCGCGAGTGAGCGACGCAGCCAACGCAGTTACTCCTATGAATGCGAGTTGGGATCAGGCGCTTTGCAGGGTGCAAACCAGGATGGCGCTATTGGCCGCGATGGCAGAGGCCCCGGCGGGCACGATCCGTTTTTCCCAGACGCCGATGGCACTCGGGTGGGTGGTGAAGATGATGGTATCGCCCGGCGTCCAGGAGAGGGTGGTCCATGCCAGCGACTCGATGATGAAGAATGGCGCGCCGGCATTGCCGTTCATCGGCGCAAAGCGGCTGGCGACCGTGCCGCTGCCAACCTCGCCGACGCGCGTGCCGGTAACGGTGTAGGCGCCCGGACCCTCGAAGGTGAGCGTCCAGGTGTCCTCGACCGAGCCTTTGCTGGTGCCGGTGATGGGATAGTTCAAGCTGTCGAAGGTTCCGGAGCCGTTGTTGACAAAGCTGTCCACGACCGGTTCGACCTCTCCGACCTCGATCACCGACTGCACCCGCGTCCCCTCGGTCACGGTGTAGGCATTGGCCAGGGTGGTGCCGGGGGCCAAAGTCAACGTAGCGGTGTTGCCGTTCCAGATGACTGCGTTGCTGGATGCCAGACGCACGAACTCCTCGGCGCCGATGGCGACATTGAAGCTCGTTTTGTTGGAGATGCGGATCAGATCGCCATTCTGGAAGATGTGATCTGCGGCGTTCTCGACCGTGACTGAAATCGATGTGGAACCGGCTGCCGCATTCGCGTTCAGATCCGCCCCACCGTAGAACCGGGTGTAGCCAGAAGCCTCGTCCTGGGTGTCGGTCTGGGAGGAAAGCAGATTGCCGGCCCAGGCGAGCAGAATCCGGTCATCGCCGGGGGTGTGCTTTTCCAGGAACAGCCGGACGGTGGAGGCCTTGGTGGTCGTGGCCGGGGCGATGCGCACAAATACCTTGCGGTATTTGGTCGAGCCGGCCAGCCGTTCGGCCTCCGGGATGTGCGGCCAGACGTTTTCGGCGACATTGTTGGTGATCAGCGCCGACGCAAAACCCATGACCCCGCCGTTGCTCGCGGTGTCGTTGACGGTGGCAGACTTGCGAAAGGTGATGTCGGTGTTGGCGATGGCCATGGTCTATATCTCCACGAGTCGGATTTCGCCGGTATAGGGCGGGGTGTGCGGGAAAATCGGCTGAAAGGTGACGGCGGGTGGATCGTGGTGGCGGAACATCACCACGCGGATTGGATCGGTCTGCCAGAGCAGCTCGAAGGAGGCTCCCGGCTGGGCGGCCATCAGCAACAGGGCATCGACCTCGACCTGGGTGAGCCATGTCACGCCATCGGCGGCCAGCAGCGTGATCGGACGACCGTTGGAGACTCTCCGGGCATGAAGCACCACCCGCCCGGATAGGGTCTGGGCGAGCGACTGCTTGACCGGCGACCAGCCGTGACGATCAATCCACTGGATCGACTCCGGCAGGAGCAACGGGCCGAGCCGTTTCATGGCGCTCTCCGCAAAACGGTGCGGGCGCGCAGTTTGTCCTGAAGGGTGCGCACCAATCCCTGGAGCTGCTCTTCGGCATCCCAGGAGTCGGACACCGGTTGGTCGTTGATGCGGATGTCGAACCGCTTGACCGGGGCGAAAGATTCGCGCTCCCGGCCTTCGTAAAGACGCGGATCGATGAACGGCAAGGGATTGCGACCTCGCGGAGGGGCGACGATGGACCCGCCGGAGGCATAGGCCGGGATCTCCGGAATGGTCAACCGCTGGATCAGACCACCGGCCTTGAATTGCGGCAGCTCCGGCCAGGCCAGACGCATGCGCTGAATGGCGACCATCAACCCCAGGCCGTAATGGCGCACCGCCTCCTTGGGGATGACGAACTCCCCGGCCTCAAGCAAAGCGTGAATGCGATCGCCACCACCGAAACCGGGCAGATGGCCGCCACCGGCCAGTTTTCTGGCGGGCCAGCCTCCGACCGGACCTCCGGCAGCGTGCGTCTCGACCGTATGCTGCACGATGGTGTATTCGATCCGTTTGCCATCGATGGTCTCCATCCTTTTTAAAATCTCCTGCAACTTGACCAGCACCGGATCCGCGCTGTTGCCATCGATCTGCAGGGTGCTTTTTTGCTTGAACTGCTCTTGCAGGCCGGTGAACTTGTCCCGCAAGCTCTCGATGCTGCTTTGGGCCGAACGGACGTCGAAGGTGATGGTGGGATCGAAGGTTTTAAATAAGCTGGCGAAATTCTCGAAGGCCTTTTTCATCTTGTCGAACCCCTGCTGCACTGGCTCGACCAGGCCGTTGGCGATGTTCTCGCGCACGTTCTGCAGATCCTTGGAGACATCCATCAATTCGGCTTTGACCTTGATGACCCGCTCCCGTTTCTCCAGCAACTCGTCCACCTCGGCGGCAGCCTGTTTCACCTTCTCGGTGTCGGCGGTCAGGATCAGCTTGTGATCGCGGGAGAGCGCGGCATCCACCTTGTCGATGCGCTCGATCACCCCCTCCAGATCCTGACCCAGGCTTTCGTACTGCTTGCGGATCGATGCTGCCGCCTTCTTGGATGCCTCGGCCTCCTCCTCGTTGGCCTG
>JADGAY010000277.1 GCA_015231775.1 Magnetococcales bacterium
GAAATAATAGTCGTGGATCAGATAGAGCGTGAGCAGGGGGATCGCCGCAATCAGCGGTTGCAGCCGGGAGGGGCGGATGAAGCCGTTCATCAACCAGTAAAGATAGACGAACAGCGGGATCTCCATGCGCCAGACCCCACGGGTCCACTCGATCAGTTCGTCCGTGGCAAACAGATAAAGGCAGATGCCCGCCACGAAGAGGGTATGGCGGTTCACCAGCAACCTTTGCAGGAGGGTGATGTTCATGACCATGCCGGGTTGACGGGCGGTGATGACGCAAGGGCGATCATGTCGCGCTCGATTCGGATGCCGGGGGTGGGTAGCTCTCCTCCGAGATGGCGTGGGGCTCTGGAACCGGGAGTCGTTTGGCCGGCATGCCGCTGATGGCCGCCATGAGCAGGGTGATGGCATAGGGCATGGCTTGCACCAGCAGCACCCCGACCCAGACGCGGGTGTCGAAGAAGTCGAAGCCGACCCGCAGCTTGATTCCCCAGGCGGCGATCCAGAAAGAGAGCATCAGGATCGTTTCGGTGCGCGCCTCGGAGATGGCATGCCAGAAGCGGTGTCCCTCGGCCTTTTTCGGGGTGCGGAAGAAGGGTTTTTCGCCGCCGAAGAACCCCTGCATGATCGCCATGGAGATGGTGTGGGTCAAGGAGAGGCCGGCGATGGCCGCAGTCAGGGACTGCATGGGGCGGATGCCGACGTTGGTGTAGTAGAGATGCAGGTGTTTCAAGATTTTGAAGGCGAACAGGATCAGCGGCAGAATGCTGAAAACCACGGACGGGGCGTCGGCGAATTGCGGGCCGACGATCATGGCCACGGACCAGGCCAGGGCGATGATGTTGAAGCCGAAGTTCAGGCCATCGGCCACCCAGGGCATCCAGCCGGCCAGGAAGTGGTAGCGTTGACCCCAGGTGAGGCTGGTCTCGCGCACCCCCAGCAACTCTTTCATGTGGGCGCGCATGATACGCACCGCGCCGTAGGCCCAGCGGAACCGCTGTTTCTTGAAGTCGATGAAGGTGTCGGGCATTACCCCGCGACCAAAGCTCTTGGGCACATACAGGGCCTGATACCCCTTTTCGAAGATGCGCAGTCCCAATTCGGCATCCTCGGTGATGCACCACTCCGCCCAACCGTTCACATCCTCGAGCACCGAACGGCGCACCATGGTCATGGTGCCGTGCTGGATGATGGCGTTGCGTTCGTTGCGGGTGATCATGCCGATGTAGAAGAAGCCGCGATACTCGGCATAGCACATCGACTTGAACAGGCTCTCCTCCTGGTCGTGGTAGTCCTGGGGGGCCTGGACAATGGCGATTTCGGGTTTTTGGAAATGGGGGGCCAGTTCATGCAGCCAGTCGCCGTTCACCAGGTAGTCGCTGTCGATCACCGCGATCACCTCGGCGCGCGGATCGGTCTGATGCATGGCGAAGTTCAAGGCGCCGGCCTTGAATCCGGCCAGGGGATCCTCGTGGAAGAAGCGGAACCGTTCACCGAGTTTGGCGCAGTGGTCGCGCACCGGTTGCCAGATGGTCGGATCCTTGGTGTTGTTGTCGATGACCAGGACTTCGAAGTGCGGGTAGTTGAGCCGGGCCAGGGAGTTGAGGGTGTGGATCATCATGTCCGGCGGTTCGTTGTAGGCCGGAACATGGATCGATACCCAGGGCAGTTGCGATTCGTCGGCGACCTCGGGACGTTTGAGATCCCGGCGTCGCGCCTGCACCCAGGCCGCCTCGGCCCATTCGTGGGCCTCGGCGAGCAGCACCAGGATCACCCCGATCATCCCCAATCCCAACAACAAGCCGAAGATCATCGCCCCGCCGGTCAGATACTGCTGGCTGTAGTCGTAGACCACGTAGACCGCCAGCGAGGCGATGCCGTAGGAGAGAATCGCCAGGAAGAACCGTCCCCGTTTGCGCATGCCGTGGCTGTCGAGAAACAACAGCGTGATGGCCAGGAGTCCGACGAACATCGACGCCCCAGCCAGGACGTACCATTGGGGAATGGAGACGATGGGCGCGTGGAAGGGGAATTTGGGTTGACGATCGGCGTTGTAGACCCCCCAGTAGGAGCCGACGCCCCGTTCCAGGGAGTTGGCTTTCCAGGGTTGATCAAAGGCCTCGATGACGTAGTAGACGTATTTTTCCTTGTTGGCCCTGGCCAGGAAGCGTCTCAAGAAGGTGGCCTGATCGGCCTGGGTGGCCTTGGCGTCGATGCGGGTGCGACCGTCGCTCGGCCAGCCGACCTCACCGATGACGATCGGTTTTTTCGGATAGGCCTCGCGCAGTTCGTTCATGCGCATGACGATGTAGTCGATGGCCTTTTCCTGTTCGATCCCTTCCCAGTAGGGGAGCATGTGGACCGCGATGAAGTCGGTGTGTTTGACCAGTTCCGGGTATTTGAGCCAGATATGCCATGGTTCGGCGGTGGAGACCGGCGCGTTGACCGAGGAGCGGACCTTTTTGAGATAGCCGATCAGTTTTTCCACCGGCAACCGGTCGTGGAGAATCGATTCGTTGCCGACGATCACCCGTACCACGTTTTGGGCGTTGGCGTTGACGGTCTTGATGAGTCGGTTGACTTCGGCGTCGTTTTTGGCTTCGTCGGAGTCGATCCAGCCACCCACCATGACGTTGATGTTGTGTTTGTGGGCCAGTTTGGGAATCGAGGCCATCACCCCCTCGACCGTGTAGGAGCGCACGGCGTGGGTTTTTCCGGAGAGCAGGGCCAGATCCTCGTCGATTTGGGCCTCGGTGGGGTGGATCCCTTTTTGCGGATCCTGATCCGCGCGATAGGGGGCAAAGGCAAACCCCATCACCCGGTCTGGCCAGAGGGGCTCCTCCAACGGACGGTTGAACCAGGCCCAAAGGCTCAGTGTGACCAGGGTGACGGCGCCGACGACCAACCAATGGCTAGGTTTCATTGAAGCTTAATCCGTTCTATAGCCTTGATAATATATGATTCTCGATTGACTGAAAAACGCTTGGGACCGTTTTGGATCCTGATTCAGCCAAACTGCAAATATATATCACGAATGGCTACCCCAGACAAAGCGTCACGCCACGAAAATCACCATCAAGGCGCGATTTTCTCGTTTGCGTTCGCCCGTCCCCGCGGATCGGGCTTCTGGGGGAGCCCTATCCCCTCTAGCGGACGCCGAGGAATTTATGAATTTGGGTGGAGAGACGCAGACGTC
>JADGAY010000053.1 GCA_015231775.1 Magnetococcales bacterium
TTCCGCCAGCATCCGTATCCCGGCGGCCACCAATCCCAAGGCCAAGCGTTGCGAGATCCGCTTCCCGGATCCCTCGGCCAATCCGTACCTGGCGTTCGCCTCCCTGCTGATGGCCGGTCTGGATGGCATCGAGAACAAGATCGATCCGGGCGCGCCGATGGACAAGAACCTCTATGATCTGCCCCCGGAAGAGCTGAAGGGGATCCCGACCGTCTGCGGCTCGCTGCGCGAGGCCCTGGACGCTCTGGACAAGGATCGCGAGTTCTTGAAGAAGGGTGACGTGTTCAGCGACGACCTGATCGATGCCTGGATCGAACTGAAGATGCAGGAGGTCTACAAGGTCGAGCACACCCCGCATCCGGTGGAGTTCTCGATGTATTACAGCGTGTAATCATCTGTTTGGTAAAGTGTTTCAACAAAAAGGCCGCCCTGTTACGGGCGGCCTTTTTGTTGAAAATGTAGATATTTCGAAAATAAAATGGTGTGAATGATCGCTCGGTGATCTAAAATGGCTGCATTGGATAACTACAAAAGTAATCACCTTTTTTCTGCTGAATTATTCATGTCTCTTGGTCAGCAAGGTGCCTTCAATGCAATGGCGTCATGGTTTGCGTTTCAAGATTTTATCCGTGATTCTGCTCGCCATGGTGGTCATGGGGGGTGTTTTGAGTTATCTCGGCTATCAGGATGCCCGTTTGGCGGTAACGCGCACCTCTGAGGAGAGTGCGCGGGTTTTCGGAGGCATCGTCGAGCAGCAGATCAACTCGCGTGGCGTGGATTTGTCCCTGGCCGTGGAATCCTTGTTGAACGGGCAGGAGATGGTCAAGGCCTTCGCGGCGCGGGATCGCGAGGCGTTGGCCAGAATGACCGTCCCTTTTTACAAAGAGCGCCTGGATCCCCAGTACAAGATCGATCAGTTCCAGTTTCACCTGCCGCCGGCCACCAGTTTTCTGCGCGCCCACAAGCCTTCCCTGTTCGGGGATGATCTTTCTGCCTTCCGCAAGACCGTGCTCGTGGCCAATGAACGTCGCCAACCCGTGGTCGGGTTGGAGGTGGGGCGCGCTGGACCAGGCTTGCGGGTGGTCTATCCGGTCTTTTTTCAAAAGGAGCATGTCGGTTCCGTGGAGTTGGGGGGGAGCCTGGCGGACATTTTTGTCGCCGCGCGTAAAACCACCAAAATGGAATTCGCCGTTGGCATCCTGGATCCTGTATTCAAGACGGTCAAACGGCCCGTGGACGAAAAGAACGACGTGGTGGTGAACGATCTGATCTTTTACGAATTCTCCGATCCCCAGGTGCGCGCTCTTCTGCCTCGGGCGGGCGCTGAGGACGTGATCACCGATCAGGGGCGAAGCTGGATTGCTTCGGGTTTCCCCTTGCAGGATTTCAGCGGAACGATCATCGGTCATGTGCAGGTGTTCAACGATGTCACCGAACTCCTTGTCCAGGCGCGCACGGCGGCCTGGAACAAAATCCTGGTGATCGCGCTTCTGGCGCTGTTGTCGAGCGTGGCGCTTTTCGCCATGATCCGCCTTCTGGTGCTTGTGCCGGTCAAAAGATTGGTGGCGTTTGCCGGACGACTGGCCCAGGGTGACCTTACCGTCACCGTGCGACATGCACGAACCGATGAGTTCGGTGTGTTGTTCCGCACCATGGATGAGATGGTGCAACACCTGCGAACGTTGATCACGGGGATCGTCGATTATGCCGGACAGTTGTCCGGCAGTGCGGAGGATCTGAACCGCGCCGCCTCGGATCTTGGCCAGGGCGCCGAGGGACTGCACGACAAAGGCGGCAAGGGTTTGGATTTCAGCGTCGGTTTGCGTGTTGGCATGAACGAAGTCGATCAGGCGGTCCAGGCCATGACACGCTCCATGGAGGAGGTGTTGCGTTCCGCCCAGGAGATCAACAACAACATGGGGACCATCTCCGCGGCGGCGGAAGAGGCGAGCGCCAGTCTGAGCACCGTCGCATCATCCGCGGGGACTTTGTCGAACGGCATGAACGGTGTGTTGGGGGCCTCCGAGCGCTCCAGCGCCAACATGTCCGGCGTGGCGCAATCCGTGGAAGCCATGAATACCTCCCAGGCTGGCGTCCGGGAGCGCTGTTCGGAGGCTGCCGAAGCCTCCGAGGAGGCGCGCAGGGCCGTGGAGGCCAATTCCGAGGTGATGGCGCGTCTGGTGGATTCCGTGCGCGAGGTTGGCAATGTGGTGGGATTGATCCAGACCATTGCCGAGCAGACCAACATGTTGGCTCTGAACGCCTCGATCGAGGCCGCCGGGGCCGGGGAGTCGGGCAAGGGGTTCGCGGTGGTCGCCAACGAGGTCAAGGAGTTGGCCAGACAAACCGGACATGCGACCAGCGAGATTCACGGGCGTATCGAACAGATTCAGGATTACATGGAGCAGGTCAGTCGTGCCATGGAAGGGGTTGACAGTCGGGTTTACCGGATTCGCGAGGTCAATGGCGAGATCCTGGATGCGATGGTGGATCAATCCCGCACGGTGCAAGGGATCACCAGTTCCATGGATGCCACCGCTGGCGAGACCGGGGAGGTGACCCGTCTGGTCGGCGAGATCACCCGCGAGGTCGAGGAGGTGAGTCGCAGTGTTCAGGAGATCGCCTTGGGCATCAACGAGGTGACGCGCAACGTCTCCTCCGCGTCGCGGGGTGTGGATGGTATGACCCGCTCGGTTGAAACCACCTCGGCCCATGGGGATGTGATCAGCACGGCGGTCAACAGCACGATCCGACATGCCGATGAGTTGCGTGGACACATGGAGGAGGTGTTGGTTTCGGCGGAACAGATGCGCGGCATCAGTGCCACGGTGACGGCCCGTGCCCGCACCTCCGAGGAGATTGCCGCCCGTCTCGAAGAGGAGTTGAAGCGGTTCCGTCTGCACTGAGCCAACCTGGAATCCGCGTGTCGGACACCAGGTGGATTTTTGTTGACGCGCTCATCCCTTTCATGCCAACATTTTAAACATGATCCACACACGCCTCTCCTCTTTCCCGCGACTGCGTGCCATTCTGCCAGGTGGCCACCACCACCCGTGGGCGCGCGGCATGAGGCGTTGAATCTGGTCTGAAATCCGATTATACGGTCCAGTTTCCCCAAAGCCCCGGCTCATGCGAGCCGGGGCTTTTTTATGGTGTATTTCAACCAACAAGGAGCGATCCAGATGACCATTTCCCGACTTCTTCGACTGAGTGGCGGTCGCCGGAGCATGGCCCGAGTGGGCGGCGGCGATCGGAGTTTTCCCTTGAACGTTTGCGTCCAGCCGCCCTTTCGAAGGAGCTTTGTCCGATGTTGATCGATCCGACCGTCAAATACCGTCCCGTCCCGCCCGTCCCCTTGACCGAGCGCCACTGGCCGGCGCGGGTGATCACCGCCCCGCCCATCTGGTGTGCCGTGGATCTGCGCGATGGCAACCAGGCCCTGGCCGCCCCCATGTCCCCGGAGCAGAAATCCCTTTTTCTCGACCTGTTGCGTCGCATCGGCTTGTGCGAGATCGAGGTCGGATTCCCCGCCGCCTCCCGCGATGACCATGCTTTCGTCCGTCAGGTGGTGGCCCGTCAGGCCGAGGATCCGGCCCTCGTTCCCCAGGTGTTGACCCAGGCGCGCCAGGAGATCATCGAAAAAACCTTCGAGTCGTTGCGTGGCGCGCGTCGGGCGATCCTGCATCTGTACAACTCCATCTCGCCGGTGCAGCGCCGGGTGGTCTTCAACATGGATCGCGCCGGGATCATCGCGCTGGCCCGTCAGGGGGCCGAGTGGGTGCGTTCCCAGGCCGAGCGCATGCCGGAGACCGGGTGGCGCTTCGAATACTCCCCGGAGAGCTTCTCGTCCACCGAGCCGGAGTTCGTGCTGGAGGTGTGTGAAGCGGTTTGTCGGGTGTGGCGTCCGACCGTGGACAACAAGGTGATCATCAATCTCCCATCGTCGGTGGAGGTGGCATCCCCGAACCATTATGCGGATCAGATCGAGTATTTCCATCGCCATTTTGCCTGGCGCGAGGCGGTGATCCTCTCTGTCCATCCCCACAACGACCGGGGCTGCGCGGTCGCGGCGGCGGAACTGGCCATGCTGGCCGGCGCGGAGCGGGTCGAGGGGACGCTGTTTGGCAATGGGGAGCGCACCGGCAATGTGGATCTGATCACGCTTGCCTTGAATCTCCACACCCAGGGGATTGGTTGCGGGCTGGATCTCTCCGATCTGGCCGGGATCGTGGCCGTGTACGAGGAGATGACCCATCAGTCGGTGCCCATCCGTCACCCCTACGCCGGGGAGCGGGTGTTCACCGCCTTCTCCGGATCCCATCAGGATGCCATTCGCAAGGGGATGGAGGCCTGGCGCGCTTCGGGTGGACTCTGGGAGGTGCCCTATCTGCCCATCGACCCGAGGGATATCGGGCGGGGTTACGAGGGGGTGATCCGGGTCAACGGGCAGTCGGGCAAGGCCGGGGTGGCGGAGTTGGCGGAACGGGCCATGGGGTTTCCCTTGCCGCCGCGTCTGCGCGCCGAGTTTGCCCGCGTGGTGCAGGATCTGGCCGACAGTCGTCACGGCGAGGTGATGGCCGGGGAGATCGGCGCCCTCTTCGAGGCCCAATATGTCACCCCCGAGGGTCCGCTGGTCTATCTCTCCCATCTCTGCCAGCAGGTCGAGGCGCATGCCGAACGGTCCGTGCGCATGCGTCTTGTGGTGCGTGAACTGGGCGAGGAGCGCCCGTTGACCGGAATGGGCAATGGTCCGATCGATGCCTGTCTGCGGGCTTTCCCTTCCGGGTGGCGGATGTGGCATTATGAGGAGCACGCCCTGGATTCGGGTAGTGCGGCGCAAGCCGTGGCCCTGGTCGAGATGGAGGACGGGTTGGGTCGGCGTGCCTTTGGCGTGGGTCGGGATTGGGATATCGTCACCGCGGCCATCAAGGCTGTGGTCGCGGCGATGAATCGGGTACTGACCCGTTGATGTGTTTCACAATCCGGGAAATCCGGGGCGCTGGCCGCCCCTGGTTTCCCGGCGTGACGTTTGGAATGCATGGTTTGGGAGAATCGGGATGGATCCTTGCACGCGGTTGTTCGCCTATTGCCGACCGGGTTTCGAGCGGGAGACCCTGGCGGAGATCCAGGCGCGGGGCGCGCGTTTGGGGTTTGCCTGCACGGGAGAGGCGCGGGACCGTTTCGGAGGGGTGGTGATCGGGTTGGAAAATCCGCGTCAGGCGCGCCTGTTGTTGGAGAAACTGCGCGATCCCCACCCGGTTTTCGCCCGTCATCTGCTGGCCATCGACGCGGGTGGGGAGCCGTTGCCGCCGGGAGATCGGATCGCCCCCTTGTTGACCCGTCTGGAGCGGCTCGCGGAGGAGCATGGTCGGTTTTCGTCGCTCTGGATGGGGGCGCCGGACTCCGAGGAGGGGCGTGCCATGACCCCGCTCTGTCGAGCGTTGCAAGCCCGCTTGGAGGCGGGTCTGCGTGAGCGGGGAATCCTGGATGAAGCGCGTCAAGCCATGCGCGTCGAGGTGGTGTTGCTTTCGGGCACCGAGGCGTTGACCGGTATCTCCCTGGTGGGGGATGCGTCATCCTGGCCGATGGGTATTCCCCGGTTGCGTCGTCCGGTGGCGGCCCCGAGTCGCGCCTCCCTGAAGTTGGAAGAGTCGCTGGTGGTGTTTTTGACCCCCAGGGAGCGGGCGAGCTGGCTGGCGCCGGGGAGATCGGCGGTCGATCTGGGCGCGGCCCCCGGTGGTTGGAGTCGCATGTTGTTGGCCGACGGGTTGCTGGTGATCGCGGTGGATCGGGCCGAGATGGCCCCGGAGTTGAAAAAGGAGCCGCGTTTGCGGCATGTGCGTGAGGATGGTTTCCGGTTTCGACCCGAGCAGCCGGTCGATTGGTTGATGTGCGACATGGTGGAGCAGCCGCGTCGCATCGTCGAGTTGATGGCCAACTGGGCGGTTTCCGGTTGGTGCAAGATGGCGTTGTTCAATCTTAAACTGCCGATGAAAAAGCGTTTCGAGGAGTTGGAGATGTGTCGCGGGCGGTTGATCGGGGCGTTGCGGACGGCGGGGATCGGTCATCGTGTCGATTTTCGGCACCTTTATCACGATCGTGAGGAGGTGACTGGTCTGTTGCGGGTGACAGGTGGAAAGGGGATGAGGAGGTGAGGGGAGGGAATCAGTTCAGGCGTGAAAATCGACGGAGTCCAGGGGCCAGTGGCCCCTGGTGGGGTTCGGGGCGAAGCCCTGAGGTGTTGATTTTGACTTTATCGTGTTGGCCTTTGACTTTATCGTGTTGGCCTTTGACGTTCGCGCGCTTTTCACGATAAGCGATTTTTCGCGCCTTATGCGAAAAATCGCGCAAGCGCGCGGTCTCATGTGCCCCCTCCGTTGCCCGTCAGGGCAAGGGAGGGGGCGAATTGCTCGCGGCACGATAGCCGCCTCCGGCGGCCTGTTTGAGGCAAGGCAAGCCAGCATCGTTTGCAAAGGCGCAAACGATGCTGGCTTGCAAGGCTGCGCGCAGCGATTTTTCGCAAAAGGCGCGAAAAATCGCTTTTTTGAAGAGCGCGCTAAAAGACAACAGACAACAGACAACAGACAACAGACAACAGACAACAGACAGGAAAAAGCCAAAACCTCGGAGGCGCTGCCTCCGAACCTCCGCCGGGGACCTTCGGCCCCCGGTCCCCCGCAACAATGGGGGGGTATCCCGCCTTTTTACCTAGGCGAACGCCCGATCCACCGCCTTGACCAACCCCGGATCCACCGCACCCTCCGCCACCAGTCGATACAGAATCTCCATGGTCTCACGGTGGGTGAGCGACTGCCGGTAGGGACGCTCCTCGGTCAACGCTTGATAAATGTCCAACACCGTCAGCAGCCTGGACCAGATGTCCAACCGTACCCCAGGCAACCGCAAAGGATACCCACCACCGTTCAACTTCTCGTGATGATTGGACGCCCACTCCGTGATCTGCTCAAGTCCGGGAATCCCCTCCAGACACTTGCGGGTGAAATAGGTGTGCTCCATCATCCGCGCCCGCTCCGCATCATCCAACTTGCCCGGCTTGTCGAGAATCGCATTCGGCATGGCCAGCTTGCCAACATCATGCAACGATGCCGCAATGCGCAACTGGAGAATCGTGGTCGGATCGGCACCCAGATACTCGGACATCCGCCCCACCTTCTCCTCCAACCCGCTGGAGTGACTATGCGTGAACCGGGATTTTGAGTCGATGATGCGGCTGAAAACCCGCGAGATCTCCAGAATCTCTTGCCAATCCAACTCCATGGTCAACGGAGGCATGGTCTGATTCAGGGCGATATCCAGAAACGGATCGCGCAGATCAAGCCAAAATGCAGGCGGCGCGCTGATTTCAATGAACAATGCCACCAACTCCGGGGAGAAGTGACTGCCGGCGCGGGCCTTCAGAAATTTGAGAACCTGTTCACGTTTGCCGGGGCGCGCATCGCCTAAATTGAGCTTGAGATCGGTGTGATCGGCCAGGGCGATCACCTGGGCCATCCAGGGGATCGCCTCCCCCTCCACGCCAAAGAAGCCGGAACCATCCCAGTTCTCGTGATGCAGCAGAATCGCTTGGGCGGTATCCCCTTGAAACGGAAACCGGCTCACTTTTCTTTCGCCGATTTCACAGTGAGCCGGCATATCTTCGACCTGCAACAGCCGATCGCGCCGCTGGTCCGGACGGGTGAGATTCTCCTCGGCCAGGCCGTTGTCGTGCAGAATGGCCAAGGCCGAGCAATCGAATACCTGGCCATCGCTCATGCCCAGCGCCCGCGCCAGGCGCATGGCGATGAGCGCCACCCGGCGTCCATGGTTGCTGGTGGCCCCCAACAGTTCGCTCTCCACGCAGTCGATGGCCATGGAGAGACCCAACAAATAGCGATTGAGGTTGAATGGCATCACTCTGGCTCCAGTCTCTTTAAGAGGCTGTTTGGTGATTCCATGCATGGAATCACCAAACCTGCACGAATCGAACAAATCGATTCGTGCTTCTCAAATGGCTGCGCCATTTGGCGGGCCATGCATGTGGCCCGCATCGGCTGTTTGGCATCTGCCAAACAGCCTCTAAGAATCTGGCGCTTGGGTGAGCACTGCGGATCGCATCAATGTCCCGGACCGAGCACCGTGCCATCCACCCCGACCTGACGGCTCGCCAACGCGGCGGCGGCACGGGCTCGCTGGGCATCCTTGAATGGACCCATGCGCACCCGGTACATGGTCTTGCCACCCGCCTTGATCGGCTGCTGGGATACCGGGATCGGCCTGCCGTCGAGCTTCAACGGCGCCAATCGGGCGATCAGGGCGTTGGCCTTCTCCTCGGTGGAAAAGGCTCCCAACTGCACCGTATGCCCACCCTCCTCGGCAGCCGGTTTGGTCGCCGGATCCTCCACCGGTGGACGCGGCGGCGGGGGCGGCATGCCGACGGCGGATGGATTGAAGGTGTTGGGTCCAGGAATCTGCGGCACGCCCGGCGGTGGCATGGGGGCGGTTCTGGCCTGAGCCTTGGGGGGCTCGGCTCGGGCTTCGGCGGCGGGCCTGGCGCCACTCCCGGTATCCGGATGCTTCATCAGGGCTTCGGGAATCTTGACATCCACATGCGGCGTGGTAACGTTCGAGTTGGCCGGCGCGGGTTTGCTCTCCACACCCTTGTCCGGGGCCTTCTCGGTTCTGGCCGCGCTCATCGGGGGGCTTTCCGTCCGCGCCGTCCGATCGCGGGAGGAGATCAACGCCTCCACAGCCAGCACGATCACGATGAACGCGAACAAACCGTTCATGATCATCACCAGGACGAACTGTTCGCGATTCGGGGATATCTTCATGGTCTCTCCTCGGACCGAATGGAAACGACTGGTCACACGGTAACTTCTCTCTTAACGTATGTCAATCCGGCTCCCGTCGCGATCCGCGCGCCAATGCGCCTGAACCCCTTCAACAGCCGATCCGCCACCATGTTCTTCGACCCTCCCCAGAGCGGCTTGACCCTGATTCACGGCAATCGCATCGAGCTGTTGCGCGATGATTTGGTGTACCGTCTGCAGGAAGATCCCCTTGCGCCACTGGTGAACGAAACCATTCTGGTGCAGAGCAACGGCATGGCCCAGTGGTTGAAACTCGGCCTGGCCGAGGCCCCCGGCGTGGATGGGGGGGGTGGGCTCGGTATTGCCGCCGCCCTCGAACTGCTGCTTCCGGCCCGCTTCGTGTGGCGGGTCTATCGGGCGGTGTTGGGGGGGGATGCCGTGCCCGAGGAGACCCCGTTTGACAAGACGCGCCTGGTCTGGCGGCTGATGCGGCTGTTGCCGGGGATCGTCGCGGGGGAACCGTTTGTCGCGTTGCGACATTTTTTGCGCGAGGATCCGGAATGCCGCAAGGTCTATCAACTGGCGGAACGGCTGGCGGATCTGTTCGACCAGTATCAGGTCTATCGCGCCGACTGGCTGAGTGCCTGGGCGCGCGGGGACGAGGTGTTGATCGATGCCCGCGGACAGCGGACCGCCATGCCCGAGGAGCAGCGTTGGCAGGCCCAACTGTGGCGCATCCTGATCGACGACGTGGCACGCGGCGCAGGCGAGGCCCCCCATGGCCGGGGTCGGGCCGAGGTGCATGCCGCCTTTTTGCGTCGCGCCAGGGAGGAGAGCCGGCCACCGGTGGGTCTGCCGGGACGGGTCACCATCTTTGGCATCAGCTCCCTGCCGTATCAATCCCTTGAGGTGTTCATGGCGTTGAGCCGCTGGACGCGGGTGTTGATGTATGTCCACAACCCGTGTCAGGCGTATTGGGCCGACGTGATCGCCGGTCGGGAGCTGTTTCGATCCCGTGGCGGGTCGGGTGGCGCGGGGGGGCGGTCGGCCATCTCCGACGACGAGGCGCTCCATCTTCAGGCCCAGCCGCTCCTGGCCGCCTGGGGGATGCAGGGACGGGATTTCATCGGCTTGCTGGAGGATGCGGTCGGCGAGGGGGCGCTGTGGAGCGAAGGGGTGGCCCTGGCCTTCGAGCCGGAGCGCGAGAGCTGTTTCGTGGGGCGCGGGGAGGAGGCCCGGACCCTGCTGTGGCAGCTGCAGGAGGATATCCTCGAGCTGCGCTCCCTGGACGAAACCCGTGCCCTCTGGCCGCCGGTCGATGCGACGCGGGATGGCTCGCTGCGCTTTCACATCGCCCACGGCGCTGGGCGCGAGGTGGAGATCCTGCATGATCAACTCCTGGCCGCCTTCAACGCCGATGCGAGTCTGAATCCCCGCGACGTGCTGGTGATGGTGCCCGATATCGACGCGTATGCCGCCCATATTCAGGCGGTGTTCGGACTGCATGCCCTCGCCGACCCGCGCTTCATCCCCTTCGTGGTGGTCAATCGCACCCGGCGGCGGGTCGATCCCCTGCTGCGGGTGGTCGAGAAGCTGCTGGCCCTGCCGAGGGCCAGGGTCACCGCCAACGATCTCTTGGAGTGGCTGGAACTTCCGTCCTTGCGGCGTTGTTTCGGGATCGGCGGGGAGGATCTGCCGCTGTTGCGGCGCTGGATCCGCGATGCCGGCATCCGGTGGGGGCTCGATGCGCGCCACTGCGCGACCTTGGGGGTTCCCGAGGATGCGACGGGCGAACGCACCCGTCACACCTGGCGCTTCGGGCTGGAGCGCATGCTGCTGGGGTATGCCCTCGGGGATCGGGGCGCCCCCTGGATGGGGATCGATCCCTTTGATGAGATCGGTCTCGGGGATGGGGAGCTGTTGGGGCGCTTGAGCGAGCTGGTGGCGGCGGTGGAACGGAGCTGGCACGAACTCTCGACCCCCGCGACCGTGCCGGCATGGTGCGGGCGGTTGCGTGGGCTGCTGACGCGCTTTTTTGATCCGGACGAGGCGGATGCCGATGCCATGACCCTGCTGCGCCTCGAGGAGGTGTTGGCCCCCTGGGAGGCGATCTGCGCCGAGGCCGGTCTGGAGGAGCCCCTGCCCGGATCGCTGGTCGCGGAATACTGGCTGTCGTGTCTGGAGGATGGTGGGTTGTCGCGGGGCTTTTTCGCCGGAGCGGTCACCTTTGCCACCCTCATGCCGATGCGGGCCATTCCCTTCCGGCAGGTCCATCTGTTGGGCATGAACGATGGGGCCTACCCCCGACCGACGACCCGCATCGATTTCGATTTGCTGCAAGGACGCTATCGTCCCGGCGACCGGTCGCGGCGCGAGGATGATCGCTATCTCTTTCTCGAGGCGCTGTTGTCGGCCCGTGAGCGGCTGGTGATCTCCTGGGTGGGACGCGGCATCCACGACAACGCCGAACTCCCCCCCTCGGTGCTGGTGGGGCAGTTGCGCGACCATTTGGCCGCCGGCTGGACCCTGGCGCGAGGCGATGGGGCGCAACCGGACGCCGGGGCGGCCCTGGTCGCGGCCCTTACCACCGTCCACCCCTTGCAGCCGTTCAGCCTGGACTATTTCCCCGCCGGGATCAACCCCGCATCAAGCCGGTTCACCTATGCCCGCGAATGGCGACCCGCGCGGCGGATCGGGGTGGATGCGGAAGCCGGGGTGGCGATGCCGTCGCTGCTGCCGCCGCTGCGCCGCGAGGAGCCCTTGCGGTTGCTGGATCTGGCCCGACTCTTCAAGGATCCGGTCAAGAGTTTTTTTCAGCAGCGGTTGGGGGTCCGTTTCGAGCGTGAGGATCTGTTTTTGCAGGAGTACGAATCCTTCGGGATGAATGCCCTGGAGCAGTGGGGGCGGATCGATGAGCTGTTGAGCCGGCGCGAGCCCGAGGCGCTCGAACAGGGGTTGGCGCGGATGCGTCTGCGCGGCGCCCTGCCCGCCGGGGGGCATGGGGAGCGGCTGGCCGGGGCGATGCGGGAGACCATGACCCGCATGAACGAACGGGAAGAGCGGTTCGTCGCCCGTTGGCCCGAGGAGGAGGCGGGCGAGCGGATTTTTCGCCTTGTCCGGGAGATCGAGGGGGGCACGGTGACGGTGGTGGATCGGCTGCGCGGGGTGCGCCACGGGTCGGGGAGCGGGTTGGGGCGGATCGTGCGTACCGCCAGTCGGCTGCTGGATGCCAGGGTGATCCGCCCCGAGGCCCTCTCCGTACCGTGGGTGGCGCACCTGGCCTGGGGTATGGTCGCCGGGGATGTGACCACCGTGGTGTTGGGGCGGGATGGGGCCATCGAGCTGGCCCCCCTGCCGTCAGGGGAGGCGGAGAGGGCGCTGGTGGGGCTGATGGAGGCCTGGGTGTGGGGCATGCGCGCGCCTTTGGCCTTTCTGCCCGCCGTGGGCTGGGTCGGAGGCGACGAACCCCAGAAAGCCGAGAAGCGCTTTGTTCGCGAACGGGGGTTGAATCCGTATGTGCGGCGGGTGTTTGGCGACTTTTCCGCCTTTGCGGCCTCGGGTGAGCGGGAAGGGTGGTCCGAGCGGCTGCTTGAACCGTTGCGCGAGGCGGCCAGTCTTCTGGAGAAGCTGGATGACGCAGCGGTCGGCGATGGCTGGATGGGGGAGTTGACGCCATGAGCGCGCCGGCGGAGGTGCAACCCCTGACCTTTCCTCTGGCCGGCGCGCGGCTGGTGGAGGCGAGTGCCGGCACGGGCAAAACCTACACCATCGCCCTGTTGTATGTGCGGCTGGTGCTCGGTCATGGTGCAGGGGAGGGGGGACGGGGCCCGCTCAACCCCCCGGAGATTCTGGTGGTCACCTTCACCCGTGCCGCCACCAGCGAGTTGCGCGAGCGGATTCGCGCGCGGCTGGGGGAGGCGGCGGTCTGTTTCGAGGACCAGATCCCCGCCGATGGGGCCTGGGATCCCCTGTTGCTCGCCTTGCGCGCCGACTATCCGCCCTCGGCCTGGGAGGGGTGCGCGCGACGGTTGCGCCTGGCCGCCGAGTGGATGGACGAGGCAGCGGTGGAGACCATCCACGGCTGGTGTCACCGCATGGTGCGCGAGCACGCCTTTGACAGCGACTCCCTGTTCACCCAGGAGTTGGTGGCCGATCAGGGGGAGCTTTTGACCGAGGTGACGCGGGATTACTGGCGGGTTCATCTGGCGCCGTTGTCCTTGGCCGACTTTCGGGATCTGTTCGACTGCTGGCCTGATTTCAAGAAATTGGCGGACGGGGTGGCGCGGCTGTTCCGCCAGGTGGGGTTGCTGGATGATCCGGGCCCGTTCGCGGCGATTCTGGAGGAACGAAAAGAGATCCGCGCGGAGCTGGTCGCGGTCAAACGCCAGTTCGGGGGGTGGATCGGGCCGATGCGCGCCTTGCTCGATGAGGCGGTGGCCGGCAAGCGGGTGAATGGCTTGAAGATCCAGGCCCGCTATTACGGACCGTGGCTGGAGGCACTCGGGCGCTGGTGCGCGGATCCGGAGGCGCTTTTCCCGGAGCTGACCGAGACCGCCTGGTGGCGTTTGACCCCCGGAGGCTTGAGCGAGGCGTGGAAGGTGGGGCAGCCCCCCGACCATCCGGCCTGGGAGGCGATCGTCGAGCTGCAAGCCTGCCGGGCCCGGTGGGAGGGGGTGTGCCGGCGGTTGTGGGTGCATGCCGCCCACTGGGTGGCGGCCCGTTATGCGGCGGAAAAGCAGCGTCTGGCGGTGATGGAGTTTGACGACGTGCTCACCCGACTCGAGGCCGGGCTGAACGGTCCGAGT
Source organism: Magnetococcales bacterium (assembly GCA_015231775.1). Taxonomy (GTDB): domain Bacteria; phylum Pseudomonadota; class Magnetococcia; order Magnetococcales; family Magnetaquicoccaceae; genus Magnetaquiglobus. The sequence goes on from JADGAY010000053.1 coordinate 13,616, forward strand.
GGTGGACGACTGGCCGGATTGATCCGCCGCCAGTTTCCGGTGGCCCTGATCGATGAGTTCCAGGATACCGATCCGGTGCAATACCGGATCTTTGCCGCCATCTACCGCGATCTGGAGGGCACCACCGACGGCACGGCGCTGGTGTTGATCGGCGATCCCAAGCAGGCGATCTACGCCTTTCGCGGCGCGGACATCCACACCTATCTGCGCGCGCGGCGGGTTCTGGCCGGGCGGATCCACACCCTGGGCCGCAACTTCCGCTCCAGCGCCGCCATGGTGGCGGCGGTCAACCGGCTGTTCGCCGATGCCGAGGCGCGGGTGGGTCCGGGGGCCTTTCTTCATCGTCGGGAGGCGGACGATCCGATTCCGTTTCATCCGGTGGCGGCCCAGGGGCGGGAGGCGCGGTTCGAGGTGGCGGGCACGCGCCATCCGGCCATGACCCTGGCGTTGACCGATGCCCCGCGTGGCTGGCTGGCCGAGAGCTGCGCCAGCGCGATCGTCCATCTGCTGGAAGCGGGGCGGGTGAACCAGGCCGGTTTCCGGACCGGGGATGGAGGCTGGAACGGGCTGGCCCCCCACGATCTGGCGGTGCTGGTGCGGAGTCGCGCCGAATATGGGTTGATGCGCGCCGCCTTGGCCCGGCGCGGGGTGCGCTGCGTCTATCTTTCCGATCAGGAGTCGGTGTTCGCCTCGCCGTGCGCGGTGGAGCTGCGCCACTGGCTGGCCGCCTGCGCCGCGCCCGAGGATATCCGCCTGCTGCGCACCGCCCTGGCCACCGCCACCCTGGGGGTGCGTTGGCTGGAGATCGATGCCCTGGCGCGGGATGAGCGGTTGGTGGAGATGCGCATGCGCCAGTTCGCCGGCTTCAAGAGTTGCTGGCGGCGCCAGGGGGTGTTGCCGATGCTGCGCCGGATGATGCACGAATTCGGCGTGCCCGAACGACTGTTGAACGGGCCGGTCGGGGAGGAGCGGAGCGGCGAGCGGTTGTTGACGGATCTATTGCATCTGGCCGAGCTGTTGGGACAATGGGAGGCGGACGGCGAGGGGGAGCTGGCGCTGATCCGGCTTCTGGACGAGGCGTTGCGGGAGGCCGGAGAGGGGGCGCGGGAGGCCGGGGAGCGGTTGACCCGTCTGGAGAGCGACGCCAACCTGGTGCGCATCGTGACGGTGCACAAATCCAAGGGGCTGGAGTATCCGTTGGTCTTTCTCCCCTTTGCCGGGAGTTGCCGTCCGGTGGACCGGGGCGATCTGCCGGCGCGCCTCCACGATGACGCGGGCCAGGAGTCGCTCCTCATGACCGCCGACGAACCGCTGTTGGAGCGGCTCGATTTCGAGCGGTTGCGGGAGGAGACCCGCCAGTTGTACGTGGCCCTCACCCGTGCCCGCCATGCGGTGTGGGTCGGGGTGGGGGTGGAGAAGGGGTTCGAGAGGAGCGCGCTGGCGCGTCTGCTCGGCGCGCCGGCGGAGAAGGGGGTGATGACCGTCGAGCCCCTCGCCCTGCATCTGGCCCGGCTCGAGGAGGGGGATGGGGCGATACGGATCTGGCCCGCCCCCGAACCGACCGCCCAACGCTTCATCTCAGCACAGGATGGGGAGGCGATCGGCCCGGCGCGGCAGGCGCGGCGACGGGTGCGTGACGGATGGTGGATGGCCAGTTATTCGGCGTTGCTGCCGGGCACGTCGGGTGGTGGGATCGAGACCCTGGATAGTCCGGGGGAGGTTCGTTTTCGGGAGTTGGTGCTGGAGCGGGACAACCGGGCGGGTGGCCTGTCCGCGGGGATGGAACCCGAGGTCGGGGCGGGCGGTCTGCACGGTTTTCCGCGCGGGGCCAGAGCCGGAACCGTGCTCCATGAGCTGCTCGCCTGGTGCGGCGGGCCGGGTTTCGGCGTGGCAAGCGTCGATGGGGAGGCTCTGCGCCAGGAGGTGGCCCGCCGTCTGGATCCCCGTGGCTGGTCGGCCTGGATCGACCCCCTGAGCGACTGGTTGCAACGTTTTCTGGCCACCCCCTTGCCGCTTTCCGAAGCGGATGGGGCGGCGGTCCCCTTGAGCGGGCTGAACACCTGGCAGGTGGAGATGGAGTTCTGGCTGGGGGTCGGTCGCCTGCCGGTGGCCGAGATCGATCGCTGGCTGCGGGCCACCGTCGAGCCCGGCATCGAACGTCCCCCGCTCGCGGATCGCACCCTGCAAGGCATGGTGAAAGGATTCATGGATCTGGTGTTCGAGCACCAGGGGCGTTACTACCTGATCGATTACAAATCCACCTGGCTCGGAGCCGATGACGCCGCCTGCACCCCGGCGGCGATGCGGGCGGCCATCCTCCACGCCCGCCACGACCTCCAGGGGGTGTTGTATCTGTACGCCCTGCACCGCCTGTTGTCCACCCGTCTGGTCGATTACGACCCGGCGCGCCACCTGGGCGGGGCGCTGTTCCTCTTCCTGCGCGGCCTGGACACCCCAGGGCGCGGCATCTGGCGCCTGGAGGCGACCCCGGAGATGCTGGCGGTGCTGGATGGGTGGTTCGGCCAAGTCCCGTAAGGGTGAGGCGGGGGGCTGTTCTCCGGTCCAGCCTACCCCTCCTCCCGCTGATAGGCGACGTGCTGGCGGCGGCGTTTGCTGGTGAAGGTCTCGGCGGTATCCTGGGAGACCAGTTCATACAGAATCGCCTGCTTGCCGGCGCGGGGACGCAACAGCCGGCCCAGGCGCTGCACATGCTCGCGGATCGATCCGCTCCCCGACACGATGATCCCCACGCTCACCTCAGGAAGGTCGATCCCTTCGTTCAACACCCGCGAATTGACCAGAAACGGAAATTCACCCGCGCGAAACCCCTCGAGAAAACGGCTTCTTTCGCTGATTTTGGTCTTGTGGGTGATGACGGGTAGGAAAAAAGTCTCGCCGATGGCATAGGCGGTGTCGTTGTCGTCGGTGAACAGCAGGGCCCGTTCGTGGCGATGGCGTCGCAGCAGACTCCACACCGTGCGCAGCTTGGCCCGGGAGGCCCGCGCCAACCGCTTTTGCAACCGATAGGCGGCCATCGCCTCCCGTCCCTCGCGGGAGCGACCGCACACCATGATGAACTGACTCCAGCCGTTGGGCTTGGAGAAGCTCACGCCGGTGGAGCGGGCGAACTCCCGATAGTGGGCATAGGCCGCGTCGTAGGCCTGGCGTTCGTCCTCGTCGAGGATCACCGGCACCTCCTCCAGACGGTAGGGGGCGAGAAACTCCCCCTCCAGATCGGCGATCTCGCAGCGATAGACCAGGGGACCGAGCAGGTTGAACAGATCCTCCTCGCCCCCATCGGTCCGCTCCGGGGTGGCGGTGAGTCCGAGTCGATAGGGGGCCACGCACATCAGGGCCGCCAGACGGGTGGTCGTGGCGGGCAGATGGTGGCACTCGTCGCAGATCAGCAGGCCGAAGCGGTTGCCGATCCGCTCCATGTGGATGTAGGCCGAATCATAGGTGCTGACCGTGAGGGGTTGGAGTTCGTATTCCCCGCCGCCGAGCATGCCGATCCGTTCGCCGAAGGCCTGACCGAGTTGATCGTGCCACTGCTGCACCAGGTTGATCGTCGGGGCCAGGATCAGGGTATCCCGTTGGGCGCGGGTGATGGCCATGCGGGCGATGAGGGTCTTGCCGGAGCCCGTCGGCAGCACCACCACGCCGCGTCCTTCGGCCTGGACCCAGGCTTCGAAGGCCTTTTTCTGGTGCGGACGCGGCGCGTGGTCCCCGCGCGGGCGGAACGAACGGGGTTCGAAGGCGCGGGCGTGATCCTCATAGGGGGTGCGGGCCCGGTGCAGGGAGAGAACGATGGGCGCGTAGTGGCGCGCCTCGGCGCGGAAGGCCTCGATGCGCTCGTCCCAGCGCAGGAGGGCGGCAACCGGTTGGAGCGCCTCCACCGGACCGGAGACAATCAGGGATCCCAGATCAAAGGTGACGCGGATCATGACGGCAGGGGTTCGGGGGTCGGAGCGGGAATCTGACGCATCAGGATCGCGAACCAGATGCCGCAGGCCGCGCCCACGCCGTTCAAGGCCACGTCCCCGAGGTCGAAGTAACGGTTGGGGAGCATGAACTGGATGCACTCGTCGGAGAAACCGAGCAGCACCACCGTCACATAGGCCCAGAGCAGCCCCACCCCGCGCGGTTCACCCATGGCGCGGAATACCAGGAAGGCCAAAAAGCCGTATTCGAGCAGATGAACCCGTTCCGAGGGGTTGTCGGTGTTGTAGGCCACCAGCAGGATGGCCATGAACGGGAACAGGACGTGGATGCGTTGTTCGCGGCGGATGCGCCGGTAGAGGATCCCGACCACCATCCCGAGGGCGATCAGCAGCACGGTGGAGATCACCAGGCCGGTTTCGCGTTTGCCGATGATGTGAAAGATCCCCTGGGTGATGAGCGGGGTCAAGGGGAGGGTGAGGTAGATGGTGAGCATGTAGGCCCCGACTACCGCCCATCGCGGCCCCAGGTAGTGGATCTGGAGCCGCTTGGGCAGGTCGATGAACTGGACCAGGTTGAAAAAGGGGTTTTTCATCGGCCACGCTCCGTGTCGCCTGGGTGACTCGGAGCAGTGGCCGGATGGGATCCGCCAGGGGAGGGGGCATGCTGTTTGGGAGACATGAAATCCGTATCCAACCTCGCGGGATCGATGGAGTGCTATCCGTTGACGCGTTCGAACTCCTTCATGAAGGCGATCAAGGCGTCGATTCCCTCTTCCGGCATGGCGTTGTAGATCGAGGCGCGCATGCCGCCCACCGAACGATGACCCTTGAGGGTGACCAGACCGGCTGCCTTGGCGTTGGCCAGGAAGGTGTCGGTCAGATCCGGGTTGGCCAGGGTGAACGGCACGTTCATCCGGGAGCGACTGGAGAGTTCCGTGGGGCAGTGATAGAACGCCGAGCCATCGATGGCGGCGTAGAGTTTCCCGGCCTTGTGGATGTTGCGTCGCTCCATTTCGTTCACGCCGCCCTGCTCCTTCACCCACGCCAGCACCAGGCCAAGGATATAGATGGCGTAGGTGGGCGGGGTGTTGAGCATGGAACCTTCCTTGGCGATGGCCTGATAATCGAGCATCGTCGGCAGATTCGCCTTTCGGCCCATGAGATCCTTGCGGATGATCACCACGGTGACCCCACTCGGGCCGAGATTCTTCTGCGCACCAGCATAAATCATGCCGTACTTCGACACCTCCACGGGCCGGGAGAGGATGTTGGAGGAGGCGTCGGCGATCAACGGAACGGCGCCGGTATCGGGCAGATAGGGGTACTCGGTGCCGAAGATGGTGTTGTTGCTGGTGATGTGGGCATAGACCGCGTTGGGGTTGAGGGTCAACTCACCCTGGGTGGGGATGCGGGTGTAATTGACGCTTTTGGTGGTGGCCGCGACGCGCACGTCGGCGCAGAGCTTCTTGGCCTCCGAGCAGGCCTTTTCCGCCCAACTGCCGGTGAGCACGTAATCCACCGATTGGCTGGCCGGATCGGTGATCAGGTTCATGGGGAGCATGGAGAACTGCAACGAGGCGCCACCTTGCAAAAAGAGCACGGCGTAATCCTCGGGAATGGCCATCAATTCGCGCAGCAGGGCCTCGGCATTGGCGATGATGGCCAGGTAATCCTTGGAGCGGTGACTCATTTCCATCACCGACATGCCGGATCCCTTGTAGTCGAGCATCTCATCCCTGGCCCGTTCCAGAACGGCGACAGGCAGGACGGCGGGACCGGCACTGAAGTTGAATACACGTTTCATGGGGCGAATCTCTCCTTGAAGGTGGTTGGCCATCCGCATGGATCAGCTCTTGGCCTGACCGTTGCTTGGCTTTATAGTTGTGGTTGACGCCTGGACCCGCGTGATGGGTCTGTCGCGTCTGGTTCGTCAGACCCACAGGGTATTCCAGCGCGCGTCCGGAGGCAAGCATGCCCATGGCGTGGCGCGCCTCCTCGGGGAGTCCGCGGATGCGGGCATGCTGCTTTCGACGCCACGCGCGTTCGTGTTCTATCAAGGAATCGATTCACAAGGGGTGTTAACTGACATGCGCACCATTCTGGTCGTGGATGACGATCCGTTGGCTCGATTGCATCTGGAGCGATTCCTCAAGCGTGAGGGCCATGCGGTGCTGATGGCGCGTGATGGTCAGCAGGGGGTGGAGATGTTTCGCGCCAAGCATCCGGATCTGATCCTGATGGATGTGATGATGCCGGTGATGAACGGCCATGAGGCGACCCGGCGGATTCGCGCGGAGACGGCCAATGATGATGTGCAGCCACCGGTGATTTTTCTCACCGGGGTGGAGGATCAGGAGCTGTTGGCCGAATGTCTCCATTGCGGCGGTGATGATTTCATCTCCAAGCCGTTCAACCATGTGATTTTGCAAGCGCGTCTGAAGGCGTGGCTGCGCCGGGTGGAGCTGGCCGAAAAGGTGGCCATGGATCGCGATGCCATCGAGAACGTCATCCAGAAGATGCGCAAGGATGACCGTTTCGATCCGTTTGCCATGCGTCTGTTGATGACGCCGGTGGACAAGACCACCGGTGATCTGGTGCTCTCCGCCCGGGACGCGCTTGGGGTGCAGTATGTGCTGTTGGGGGATTTTACCGGACACGGTCTGGTGGCGGCGGTGTGCGGTCCATTGGTGTCGGACATTTTCCACGACATGATGCCAAGAGGGTATACATCGCGGGATATTTTAAAGAAAATCAATGAGAAAATCCATACCCGCCTGCCGGTGGACATGTTTCTCACCGCCAGTTTCGTCGCCCTGGATCGGGCGGCGGGTCGGATGACGGTGTACAATGCCGGCATGCATCCGTTGTTCATCTATCGCGATGGTCATGGCATTTGGGGTCCCCCCTCGCGGCAGATGCCGCTTGGGATCGTGCGGGAGATCGCCGTCGAGGAGACGGAGGTGGTGATGGAGGTGCGGGAGGGGGATCTGATCTACCTCTATTCGGACGGGGTGTATGAAACCCAGTCACCGGACGGGCTCTTTTTCGGGGGTGAGAATCTGAATCGGGTGCTCTCCGGGATCGCGGTCACGGGGGCGCCGTTGGAGTCGATCCAACTGGAGTTGGAACGGTTCCAGGGGGATCCGAATCTGCGTGACGACATCACGCTTGTCGAGTTGACGGTGTGAGAGGCTGTTTGGCAAATGCCAAACAGCCGATGCGGGCCATGCATGGCCCGCCAA
>JADGAY010000278.1 GCA_015231775.1 Magnetococcales bacterium
GCGCGGCGGCGATCTTGAAGCTCATGCCGGCCAGCACCAGCACCACGCCCATGATGGTGGCCGTGGCGATGTGTCCATGCTCCATGGCCTGACCGACACCGGTAAAGAGGGTGGTGCCGGTGGTGCCGTAGATGAGGGTGATGCCGTAGAGCAGAAATCCGGAGGCCATGGAGCCAAGCACGAAATATTTCAGACCCGCCTCGTTGGAGCGGATGTCATCGCGCTTCCAGGCCGCGAGCACGTAGATGGAGAGGGACATCAGCTCCAGACCCAGGTAGAGCATGATGAAATCGCCCGCCGAGGCCATGAACATGCCGCCCAAAAGCGCCATGAGCGTCAATACCTGATATTCGCCACCGTCGAAACGGTTCTGGCGCATGTAGCCCGAGGACATGAACAGCACCAGACCGGTGGCCACGTACATCAGCAGCTTCATCGAACGGGCGAACAGATCGTTGATGAACGAGCCTCCGAACGCGGTGCCATTCCCGGCGTTGAGCGTGATGGCGGCAGCCACGACCACGCCGGCGATGCTCATCGCCATCAGCCGGGTTCCCTGCTCCGCGTCCTCCTTGGCGCTTTTCAAGAGCACCACGAGTCCCAGGATCGTGATCAGGATCTCCGGCAGCATCGCCCCGAGGTTGATATCCGGCATTTGCACTGGCATTTCCTTACATGCTCCCCGTCTGGATGAAAGCGTGCGACTCGATTCTCATACTCAAAACTGCGCCATGGCCACGGCTCCGGTCTTGACCACCGCGGCCTGGGTCAACAAATGCTCCACCGAGGCGTGGAACAGATTCAAGAACGGCGCGGGATAAAACCCGATCCAGAAGACCAGCACCAACAACGGCGCGAACAGCATCACCTCGCGGGGCGTCAGATCGGTCATGGCCCGCACCTCGTCGTTGGCGATCGGGCCGAAGAGCACCCGCTTGAACATCCAGAGCATGTAGGCCGCGCCGAAGACCAAACCGGTCGCCGCCACCATGGCCACCGCCTTGTTGGCCATGAAGGTGCCCAGGAGGATCAGGATCTCGCCGACAAAGCTGTTGGTGCCCGGCAGACCCACCGAGGACATGGTGAAGATCATGAAGATCACCGCATAGACCGGCATCACATGGGCCACACCGCCGAAGTGGGCGATCATCCGGGTGTGCATGCGGTCATAGACCACGCCCACCGCGAGGAACAGGGCGCCCGACACGATGCCGTGGTTGACCATTTGCAGAATACTGCCCTCGACCCCCTGTTGATTCATGGCAAAGATGCCGAGGGTGACAAATCCCATGTGGGAGACCGACGAATAGGCGACGAGCTTCTTGAGATCCTTTTGCATCAGGGCCACCAGCGCGGTATAGACCACCGCCACCAGCGACAGGCCGAAGATGAAGGGGATGAAAAAGCGCGAGGCGTCCGGCAGGATGGGCAGGGAGAAGCGCAGGAAACCATAGGCGCCCATCTTCAACAAAATGCCGGCCAGGATCACGGAACCGGCGGTCGGGGCCTCGACGTGGGCATCCGGCAGCCAGGTGTGGACCGGCCACATCGGCACCTTGACCGCAAACGAGGCGAACAGACCCAGGAACAGCCACACCTGGAACGAGAACGCGAGGGGCAGTTTCATCAACTCCGGGATCGAGAAGGTGTGACCGGCATACCCGAGCGAAAGGATGGCGATCAACATCAACACCGAACCGGCCAAAGTGTAGAGGAAGAATTTCAAGGCCGCGTAGACCCGATTCGGACCACCCCAGACGCCGATGATCAAGAACATCGGGATGAGCATCGCCTCCCAGAGCACATAGAAGAGGATGAAGTCGAGGGCGCAGAAAACCCCCACCACAAAGCTCTCCAGGGCCAAAAAGGCCATCAGGTATTCACGCACCCGGATCTTGATCGACTCCCACGAAGCCAGCAGACAGATCGGGGTCAGGAAGGTGGTCAGCAACACGAAAGGGAGGCTGATCCCATCCACGCCCATGCGATAGGCGATGCCGTACTCCGGCAGCCAGGCCACCTCTTCCACCAACTGGAAGTTGGCGGTCCTGGTGTCGAATCCGATCAGGATCCCCAGGCTGATGATGAAGGTGACCAGCGAGACCAGCATGGCCCAGTATTTGGCCAGGTTGTCGTTGCGCACCCCCAGCAGGATCACCAGGGCTCCGACAAGCGGAAGGAATGTGACAAGGCTCAGCATGGTTGCTCTCTCCCGCCCCCAACTCAAACGTAAACCGTGATCAGAATCAGAACCCCGATCACCATGGCAAAGGCATAGTGATAGACGTAACCGGTCTGCATCTGCTTCAACCCCTGGGCCAGCCGGACCACCAATCCAGCGGTGCCGTTGACGCCGTAGCCATCGATGATCTTGACATCACCGGTCTGCCACAGCCCCTGGCCGATCTCGCGGGCGGTGCGCACGAAGAGGCGATCGTAGAGGCGATCGAAATACCAGGCGTTGAGCAGGAACTCGTAGAGGTCGCGCAGCACCCCGGCGATGATCGCCGGCAGGCTCGGCACCTTGATGTAGAGGAACCAGGCCAGAACCAGACCGATCAGGAACATGCCAAACGGCGACCACTTCACCCAGGCGGCCACATGATGGGCGTGGGCCAGGGCGTCGTGACCCTTGGCGATGACGATCGACTCCTTGAACCAGCCGACATCGACCATGGACTGCCCCAGATAGCCGCACACCAGCGAGCCGATGGCGAGCAGCAGCAACGGCAGACGCATGGACCAGGGGGCCTCGTGGGCGTGATCATAGGCGTGCTTGTCGTGGTGATCCTTGGGCGCGCCGCGATGGAAGGTCATGAAGACCAGCCGGAACGAATAGAAGGTGGTCAGGATCGCGGCGAACATGCCCATGATCCAGGCCAGGGTGCCCACCGTGGAGTGGGCGGCGTAGGCCGACTCCAGGATCGCGTCCTTGGAGTAGAAGCCGGCCAAATACGGGAAGCCGGTCAAAGCCAGGGTGCCGATCATCATCACCGCGTAGGTGAAGGGGATTTTCTTCACCAGGCCACCCATGTGGCGCATGTCCTGCTCGTGGTGCATGGCATGGATCACCGCGCCGGCGCCCAAAAAGAGCAGCGCCTTGAAGAAAGCGTGGGTGAAGAGATGGAACATGGCCGCCGGATAGGCCGAGACACCCGCCGCGAAGAACATGTAGCCCA
>JADGAY010000279.1 GCA_015231775.1 Magnetococcales bacterium
GCCAACCCCTTCCAAACCCGTGGAATAAGGCATGCCTGTCCAGGGTGAAAAACTGATTCTCGGCCTCAGCGCGCTGTTGCAGTTGAACAAACGGGCCTTTGCCGCCGAAAACGAAGCGACCTTCGGCTTTCTGGTGGTCAACGAAACCCATCTGATGACCCCCTATCGCCAGGCGGTGTTGTGGCGCCACGCCGACAAGGGATCGGGGGCAGTGGTGGCGGTTTCGGGATCCCCGGATCCCAATGCCCGCGCCCCCTACATCGTCTGGCTGACCCGCATTCTCAACAACCCGAAATGGGGCGAGCAGACCGGACCGGTGGGGATGACCGCTGCCGACATCGAGGGGGACGACGGCAAGGAGTGGGAGCAGTGGCTGCCCAACCATGCCATCTGGGTGCCTTTGATCACCGGGGCCCGACAACGGATGGGTGGGATGCTGCTGGTCAAAGCCGTGCCCTGGACCGATCCCGAGATCAAACTGCTCACCAAGCTCGCCGACAGCTATGCCAACGCCTGGGAGTTGCTGCTGGAGCGGGCCCGCGGACCAGGCTGGAGCGTGAAGGAGCTATTCGCCACCCCCGCCACCCCGTGGCGTTGGGGTGTCGTGGCGCTGCTGCCCCTGCTACTGTTGCTGCCGGTACGACAATCGGTGCTGGCCCCGGCAGTGGTGGTGGCCCACGACCCGGCGCCGATCCGCGCCCCCCTGGATGGGGTCGTGGAGCGGGTGCATGTGCAACCCAACCAGACGGTACGGCACGGTGAGTTGCTGATCACCCTCGACGAGGCCCCGTTGAAAAGCAAACTCGAGGTGGAAGAGCGCAACATCGCCACCCTCGAGGAGGAGTATCACCAGGTTTTGAAACTCGCGGTGACCGATGTCGAAAGCCGCATCCAGAAGAACATCCTGGAGAAACGGCTGGCCAGGCAACGCGCCGAGGCCGACGGGATCCGGATCCTGTTGCGACGCACCCGCATCGAGGCCCCCAGGGATGGGGTGGCGCTGTTCAACGACGTGCACGCCTGGCTGGGCAAGCCGGTGCAGGTGGGGGAACGGGTCATGGAGATCGCCGCGCCGGATCGGGCCGAACTGGAGATCCGTCTGCCGGTGGCGGATGTGATGGCCATGGAACCGGATGCCGAGGTCACCCTCTATCCCAATCTCGATCCCCTCTCCACCTGGCGGGGCAACGTCACCCGCGTGGCCTACGAGGCGCGTGAGATCGAAGGGGTGCTCGCCCATGCGGTGCGCGCCCGATTCGCGGAGGAACAACCCATGCCACGCATCGGTTTGCGCGGCACGGCGAAAATTCAGGGCGGGCGGACCACCCTGTTCCACTATCTGTTCCGCCATCCCCTCACCCTGCTGCGGCAACGGTTGGGACTGTGAACGACACGGGCGCCGACGCCGGTCGTCCGCCGCCACTGCGCGAAGAGGTGCACCTGTTTCCCGGTCCCACCGCCCGGGACGGCTCCCCGACCTGGACCTTGCGCGATCCGGCCACCAATCAGTTTTTCCGCCTCGGCTGGCGGGAGTTCGAAATCCTCTGCCGCTGGCGGCGTGGCGGTCCCGTCCGCATCGCCGAACTGGTCTCCGAGGAGACCATGATCGAAACCACCCCCGCCGATGTTGGGGAGTTGATCCGCTTTCTGCTTGAGGCCAACCTGCTCCGCCCCCAGGGCGAGGGCGGGGTGGAACGGATGCAGCGGCATGTGCGGGCGGGCAAGCAGAGCTGGTTCCAGCATCTTCTGCATGCCTATCTCTTCTTCCGCATTCCCCTGGTGGATCCGGAACGGTGGCTGAAACGAACCCTGCCCTGGGTGGCGTGGTGCTTTTCACCGGTGTTCTTCTGGATGAGCGCCCTGGCCGGCCTGATCGGACTGCATGCCATCACCCGGCAGTGGGAGGTAGCCCTGGCCACCCTGGGCGAAACCGATTTCATGACCGAGGCGCTCTTCATCGCCCTGGCCCTGGTGGTGACCAAGGCGATCCACGAACTCGGACACGCCTATGCCGCCATCCGCGCCGGCTGCCGGGTGCCGACCATCGGGGTGGCATTTCTGATGCTCCTGCCGGTGCTCTACACCGATACCAGCGAGGTGTGGCAATTGGCCGACCGGCGCAAACGCCTGACGGTCGCCTCGGCGGGAATCATCTCCGAGCTGTTGCTGACCGCCTGGGCCGCGCTGCTCTGGGGGGCGCTGCCGGTGGGAGGGGCACGGGATGCCCTGTTCTTCATCGCCACGGTGAGCTGGATCTCGACCCTGCTCCTCAACGCCAGCCCCTTTTTGCGCTTCGACGGCTATTATCTTCTCTCGGACTGGCTGGAGATCGAAAATCTCCACGAACGGGCCGGTCGCCTGGGACGCTGGAAGCTGCGGGAGTGGCTGCTCGATCTCAAAGCCCCGTTTCCGGACGCCGCGCTGCACGATCGTCGGCGATTGCTGATCCTGTTCGCCTGGGTGACCTGGATCTACCGGTTCTTTCTCTATCTGGGCATCGCCTTCACGGTCTATCACCTTTTTTTCAAGTTGCTCGGGATTCTGCTCATGGCGGTGGAAATCGGCTGGTTTCTGGTGCGACCGATCTGGGAGGAGCTATCCATCTGGAGGCGTCCGGAGACCGGGGTGAAACCCAATCGACGCACCCTGCTCACCCTCGGGCTCTTCACCGGGCTGATCCTGGCCACCTTCATCCCCTGGAAAGGAAACGCGCACGCCCCGGCCCTGCTGCAACGGAGCCACCACGTCACCGTGCACGCCCCGCACGCCGCCCGCGTCGTGGAACGACTCGTGGCAGAAGGGGAGCGGGTCGAGGCCGGGCAACCCCTCCTCCGTCTGGACGCCCCGGAACTGTCCAACCAGTTGGAGGTGGCGCGTCACAAGATCGATCTGGCCCTCTGGAAGCTCGATTTTCGCGGCGGGGCCCCCACCCTGCTCAAACGCAGCCTGGTCAACGACAAGGAGTTGGCGGTCGAACAGAGCCAACAACGGGAACTGCAACGCCAAATCAATCAATTGACGATCCGCGCCCCCCAAACCGGACGGATCGTGCGTCTCGAACCGACCGTCACCACCGGACTCTGGGTGGCGCAAGGGGAACCGCTGCTGGAGATCACCGAGGCCGAGGCGTGGCAGGTCACCGCCTATGTGCGCGAGG
>JADGAY010000054.1 GCA_015231775.1 Magnetococcales bacterium
AAGATGTCCAAATCGCTCCACAACTACATCGCCATTCAGGATCCGCCCGACGAGATCTTTGGCAAGCTCATGTCGATTCCGGATGCGATCATGTGGCGCTATTTCGATCTGTTGTCGGATCGCTCCCTGGAGGAGATCCGCCATCTGGAGAACGAGACCCGCGCGGAGCGGTTCCATCCCATGGAGGCCAAGAAGCAACTCGGCGTGGAGTTGACCGCCCGTTTTCATGGCGCCGGGGAGGCCCAACACGCCCGCGAACGGTTCGAAGCCCGCTTCTCCCAAAAGGAGATCCCAACCGATCTGCCGGAGATCAGCGTGGAGAGTGCCGGAGAGCCGTTGGGTCTGGCCGATGCCATGCGCCTGGCGGGCATGGTGTCTTCGAACTCCGAGGGGATCCGACTGGTGCGTCAGCAGGCGGTGAGCATCGATGGGGTCAAGGCGGATGATCCGCGGATGATGCTGGCACCCGGATCCTATCGGATCAAGGTGGGGAAACTGCGCCACGCGGTGGTGGTGATCCGGTGATACCCCTGAAAACGGTCACTTCAAGATCATTTTGACCCCCACCACGAACAGAAAGAGACCAAACCCCTTTTTCAACAGGATCGGATCCAGGGCATGGGCGAGACGCACCCCCAGGTGGGTGGTCACGAGCGTCCCGGCGACGATCCCGACAAAGGCCAGCGGGTGAAAGAAACCCAGCGCCGCGTCGGGCAAGGCGGGATTATCCCAGCCGGCATGGGCGAAACCGAGTGCGCCGATCAGGGCCAACGGCACCCCGATGGCCGAGGAGGTGCCGACAGCCTGACGCATGGGCAGACCGGAGAGCAGGGTCAGGGATGGTACCGACAGGGTGCCCCCGCCGATGCCAAACAGGGAGCTGATGGCGCCGATCACGATCCCCAGTGCCGGCGTGAGCGGATCCGGCAGCCGCCGCGCGCCGGATGGCTGGGGTCTGGCGCGAAACATCTTGATTCCCACCGCGATTTCAAACAGTCCGAACAGCACGATCAACAACTTGCCGCTCATGGCGGCAGCCAGTTGCGAGCCGATCCAGGCACCGATCAGGGTGCCAGAGAGATAGAGGCGTGCCAGTCTCCAGTTCACGCCATCCCGTTGATGATGGGCCCAGGTGGCCGAGATGTTGGTGATGACGATGGTGGCCAGGGATGTGCCCACCGCCAACTGCATGGCGATCAATGGATCGACCCCATCCAGATGAAAGAGGAACAGCAGGGCCGGCACCACGATGATGCCCCCGCCGACGCCGAACATGCCGGCGATGAGCCCCGCGGCCAGTCCACAAAGCAGAAAGGCGGGTAAATGGGTGGTGAGCATGGCCATGAGCGTCTGCGGTGACAATGGGAACGAGAGAAAAGGGGTGCGGATCGCCCGCATCACGGGGGGGGGTGATGCCGTCAGTTCGCGTGGTGAACCACCACCGGGGCGATGGAAGCGGCAATCTGTTGGAGAACATCCAGTAACGTGCGCTTTTTGATCGGCTTGGAGAGATAGAAATCGCACCCGGCATCCTGACTGCGTTCGACCTCCCCTTCGATGGCATGGGCGGTGAGGGCGATGATCGGCAGGTGGGAGGAACCATGCTCTTGTTCCCATTGACGAATGTGGCGCGTGGCGGTATAGCCGTCCATCCTGGGCATTTGAACATCCATGATCACCACGTCGAAGCGCTCCTTCCGCACTTGGGAGATCGCTTCCATCCCATCGTTGGCGATCACCAGGGCGTGATCGGTCTTCATGAGATAGGCTTTGATGAGCAATTGATTTTCGATGGTATCTTCCGCGAGCAGAATGTGCAGCCCCCTGGCGACCGAGGGCGGGGGGGTCTGGTGGGCAAGGCGGTGCAAAAAGTCCAGCAAGGTTTTCTTGTCGATCGGTTTGGTCAAGAACGCATCGAACGCCTCCTTTTGACCGTGTTGCATTGACGCCTCCTCGGTATGGGAGGAGAGCGCGACGATCGGCACCGGCGCGCGCCGCATCTCCCGCTCCCAGGCGCGAATGCGGTGGGTGGCCGCGTACCCATCCAGGTTCGGCATCTGCAAATCCATGAGAACCACATCGAACGGTTCCGCCTGGAGACGCCCCGCCGCCTCCATCCCATCCGTGACCATGACCAAGTGATGGGGGGTGTTGTTCAGGAACCCCTTGATCACCTTTTGGTTCATGATCTGCTCTTCCGCCAGGAGGATGCGCAGCGTGCGCGTGCCGTCGTGGGTGGACAGCCCATCCGGGTTGGATCCGGATGCCGGCATTTCGACGCATCGGGCGGGCAAGGTGAAGAAAAAGGTACTGCCATGGCCCTGGCGGCTCTCCACCCAGATCTCCCCGCCCATCAACTCCACCAGACGCTTGGAGATGGCCAGACCCAGACCCGATCCCCCATAGCGTCGGGTGATGCTGGCATCCGCCTGAATGAACTGTTCGAAGATGTCGTGGACCTGCGCCTTGGCAATGCCGATTCCGGTATCCACGATTTGAAACAACACCATTCCCGCTTTTTGCGGGGAGAGGGTCAGGGTTGCTTCCACATGACCGTGGTGGGTGAATTTAATGGCATTGCCCAACAGATTGACCAGGATCTGGCGCACCTTCCCGTGATCGCCCAGAATCATCTCGGGTATACCGGGATCCACGTGCACACTCAGGGTCAGACCCTTCTTCTCGGCAACCACCCGCATCGACTGCACGGTTTCGTGCATCACCCGGTGCAGGGAGAAAGGCACCTCCACCAGGGCGATCCTTCCGGCCTCGATGCGGGAGAAATCAAGAATATCGTTGATGATCCCCAACAGCGACTTGCCGGAGTGGTACATGGTCTGGGCAAAATGGCGCTGGGCCTCATCCAGGTCGGTTTCCAACAGGATCTCGGACATGCCCAACACCACATTCATCGGCGTGCGGATTTCATGGCTCATGGCAGCCAGGAAATCGCTCTTGGCTTGAGCCGCCTTTTCGGCCTGCTCCTTGGCCTCGCGCAACCGATTTTCGTTCTCCCTCAGAATCTCCTCCCCACGCTTGCGCTCGGTGATGTCCGTGGCGATGGCGCACACCGCATAGGGGTTGCCATCCACATCCCGCAGCGGAAAACGGATGAAAATGTAGAAGTGCGGGCCATCGTCATGGGGCACGATCTCATCGGTCTGGATGGGGGTCGCGCTGGCGAGGGCCAACCGGTCATTGGCCTGAAAGATGGCGGCCTGTTCGGGGGGGAAGATATCGAAATCGGTCTTGCCCGCCAGAGCCAGGTTGGTCACATGGAACAGCTCTTCATGTTTGCGATTGATGAACAGATAGCGCCCACGCAGATCCTTCATGAAAACCAGGGCCGAGGTGTTGTCCAGAATGGAGCGCAGACGCGCCTCGCTGATCTGGAGTTCCCGATGGGCGTCCTGAAGCTCCTCGTTGTGCTTTTGCGCCAGCTTTTCCAGTTTCCGCCGCGCATCGATCTCCAACACCAGGGTGTCGGTCATGGCATTGATGGAGCGGGCCAGATCGGTGAACTCATCCGCGCCGCCGCTTTGAATGCGGTGGGTCAGATCCCCATCGGCGATGATGCGGGTACTGTCATGCAGGGGTATCAGACGCCTGCTGATCAAGCGCACCAGCCGCAACAAGACCAGGATGGTGAGGGTGGTCAACAGGGTGGTGAGCAGGATGACGAGAACCGCCAGACGCAGGTAGGTATGATTCATGCGTTTGGCGGTACGATCCTGCAACTGCATGATCGCATCGTGGATCGTGGCGGATCTCAACAGGAGCTGACTGGAGAGTCGCTGCAGATATTCATTGTGAATTTCATAATTCAATGAATCGGTTTTGATTTTTTCGATAATTCTTGTCAAGCGCTCGAACTGGACAACCGAATACTCCGCATTGAGGAGGATGCTGGAGATGATCTCTTGATTCTCGGGTATTTGATAGAGCAGCTTGGCCTGATCCAGAATCTGCATGAAAGCCTGATTGCTTTCGTTCCAGCGCATGCGGGTCAGTTCTTCATGATCATGAGCATATCTGTCACTGCTTGAGGTGCGATCAAAAAAAATCGATTGAATCTTATGGGCCAGTTGAAACTCATCGTTGGCATCATTGGCGGCGTTGAAAGACCAGATGAGAAAGGGGACCAGCACGACGATAATAGCTATCGTGACGACCACAATCGCATTCAACTGGCTTGTTACGCGCATTTTCTAGAGTCTACCTGTTGCCACTAAACGCTTGTGGTTTGACAGCCATGAGGCTGTCAGAATGAATGAACTGGCGGAAATCCGGCATCTCCGTCTGTTCGGTCAAGCGATGCTTCATGGCCCATCTGGATTCATCTTCTAAGGTGATTACAAGTCTCTTGTCAAGTACCGCCTGATAATTGAAAACACTCCACACCTCGCGCACGAGATCCAAGTCGGTTTTCGTCGCGGTGGACATGATGGCCTGAGCCTCGGCGGGGTGCGCTCGGGTGAAATCCTCGGCCTTGATGATGGCGCGCAGGAACCGTTTCACGGTCTCCGGGTTTTTGTGGACGTAATCCTGATACGCGGCAACATTGTAGGTTTCGGTATAGATGGTTGGATCGGAGAAGAGAATCCCATTCGAACCGAGCTGCTTGAAGATTTGCGTCAGTGGGTAGTTCCAGGTGGAGACCGCATCCACCTTGTTGGCCATGATGGCCTCCTGCATCTCTTCGGGTTTCAAGGGAACGGTCTGGATATCCTCTCGTCTCAGGCCGTTGGCGGTGAGCAGGGAATCCAGAAAGAAATCGGAGGTGGTGCCAGGGGTAAATCCGATGCGTTTGCCTTTCATATCGGATGGTTGCGCCATGTCGGCATCCCTTTTGGCGACAACGGCGTTGTTCAGGCCACTGGCCTCGATGTTGGCGATGATGAAAATCTTTTCGCCTTTGAGCACATTGAACATGAACGGGGTTTCCGCGACGGTGGCGAAATCGGCCTTGTGGTCCAGCAGCGATTGCAGGGAGGCCTTGCCAAAGGTGTGGAGAATGGATTCGACCTCAAGACCTTCCTCGGAAAAATAGCTCTTGGCCACGGCAACCTGGATCAGGGTGCTTTGGGGTTGGGTGGTATAGGCCACGGTAATTTTCTGGGGCGGCACGGCCACCCGTGGCTTGGAATTCGGGGCGGGCGCCTGGTCGCAACCCATGAGCAGGGCGAGGCACAAAGGGATCAGTTTGTTCATGCGCATGATTGGTATCTCCCCAGGGTGTTGCAGGCGCCGCGAACAGGCGACCAACCTATTCGCCATCAAGTTCTATTCCCAGGTATCCCTGACGACCTTGAGAGTCGTCGGACCACGTATCTTGATCAGGATGGCTCTTCTCTCGACTTTGGCCCTGGGAATCGGCGGATCAAGGAGAAGAAGAATCGGTCTTGCCGATGATCAAGGAGACCGCGAACATTCGAGTCCAAACAAATGCTCATTTCGTGCCAAGCCATTTTACTCGATTTGAGATCACTTTCCGAGTCATTTTCCGCACAAATCTGGTGCTTCGTATGATTGTTTGGCAAAAGAGATGATTTTCTATCGGAACCAGGGGATGTCGTCTTCACGCGCGGAGGGTATCGATGGGGCTTCAGGAGGTGGGAAATGGCAGGAGAGATCCGCTTGGGGTGGGTATCAAAACCATTGCTTTTAAAAGATAAATTATTGAATTGATTCAAATGGGCAGGATGGGATCAAACCCATGCACGCCGGGTGAAATGGGTTTATTAATAAGTTGTTAACTGGTACGATTATAAGAACAACACAGTAATTGGTCACAGTTTTCCTCCCCGGACCCCCACATCATCCGAAGCGGTTGATCTCGTTACCGTACTATCGAATGGGACGCATCCCACGGATAAAATAGATGGCCGCCAGGCCGAGGGGCGGTCCGAACCACCACATCGACAGACCCGCCGAAGCCATGATCGCGCCGCCGACGAAGAGCGCACCACCGGTGATCGAGGCCGACTGGCGATGAAAACCCAATCCGAGGCGCCGCTCCAGTCGGGCCAAAGAGGCGGAATGGATGTGCAGGCGCACCCGATCGGTGGCCAGTCGCTCCAGTCCGTTGTAGAGCAGCTCCGGGAGCATGGCCACGGCATCGTTGGTCTTTTTGACCCGCTCCCCCATCTCGCGCATCTTGCCGACCGGACCGAGGTGCTCGATCATCCAGTCGGTGATCAACGGTTCGGCCAACAGCCACATGTTCAGTTCCGGATTGATCTCCCGACCCACCCCCTCGAGGGTGAACATGGTTTTTTGCAACAGCAGGAGTTGCGGCTGCACCGGCATGTCGAACTGTTCGGTCACCTTGAAGAGCTGGGCGAGCAGCTTGGCGATGGAGATCTCTTTCAACGGTTGGCCAAAGATCGGCTCGCCGATCTGACGACAGGCATCCTCGAACTCTTCGAGATTGGTACCCCGGGGTACCAGCCCCCCTTCCAGATGCACCTCGGCCACCTTGCGGTAGTTGCGATCCAGAAAGCCACGCATCAACTCAGCCAGCAGGATCCGATCCCGCATCGAGATCCGCCCGATGATGCCGAAATCCAGGATGGTCAAGGTGCCATCCGGGCGCACGAAGATGTTGCCGGGGTGCTGATCGGCGTGGAAGAAACCATCCCGGAACACCTGCTTGAAGAAACAGGTGATGATGCTGCGGGAGATTTTGGTCGCGTCGTGGTTAAGCTCCGGATGGAGGGAGAGTTCGTCGATGGGGATGCCGTCGCACCACTCCAGGGTAAGCACCCGGCGGGTGGTGAGTGGCCAGAGCACGGCCAGGGCATGCATCTCCGGATCGTTCTTGAAATGATCGCGGAACTTCTGCGCCCGCCCCCCTTCCACCAGAAAGTTCATCTCGTTGCGGATGGTGGCCGCGAACTCATCCACCACCCGACGGCTCTGGAACCGCTGCAGCTCCGGGATATGGGTTTCGATGAGGTTGGCAAGCGTGGTGAGCATCTGGATATCCTGCTCCACCAGCGACTCCACATCGGGTCGCATCACCTTGACCGCCACCTCCTGGCCATCGCGGGTGAGGGCGCGGTGTACCTGGGCCATGGAGGCCGAGGCCACCGGGGTGGGATCGAAACGGGAGAAGAACTGCTCCACCGGACCGCCGAGATCCTTTTCGATCATGCTGCGCACGGTCTCGAAAGGAAAAGGAGGGATTTCATCCTGAAGTTTTTTCAACTCCATGCCGATTCCGGCGGGGAGAGCATCCATGCGGGTGGAGAGGGCCTGGCCGAACTTGATGAAGGTCGGTCCCAGATCTTCGAGGATGCGGCGCAGCCGTGCCTCCGGGGTGAGGTTGCGGCGCAGACGGCGCACGCTGGGCCAGAGCCCCATGCACCAGGCGAGCATGCGCAACGGCAGAAAGCGCCGTGCGAGCGGTTCGGCATCATAGATGGCCAGGGTGCTCAGGATATCGAGCATCCGGCGGATGGTGCGGACGTTGGTCAGGAGCATCGCCGGGCTATTCGGTGGGATGCGGGTGGTTGACGGAGTGCGCGCCAGAGGTGCTTGAAGGGGGGAGAACCCCCTCGCCTACCGACCGCGAAGCCCCCTTGCGGGCGTCCCCCGGTAACAGCGCGAACCGTTTCGAGGCGCGGGCGATGCGTCCCTCGAGTCGATCCAGCTCCTTGGTCATGGCCTCGGACTGGTTCTTGAGCGCCTGGAGCTGCGCGGCGCGTGGCGCGTTCTGACGGTTGATCCAGGCTTCCAGATTCGATTCGGCGTGGATTTTTCCCGCTTCCATCTGCTTTTCGGCGCGGCGCGCCAGATCCATCAACACCTTGGCCCCCTGGATGCCAAACAGGACCGTTAGCTCCTTCTCCCAATCGATCTCCACGTTGTCGAGGATGTTCTTGAAACGCAGGCCGGTATCGGTCTCCCCGGAGAGTTGCAGTTGACGCGAGAAAAACAGCGAATCCGGATCGGTGGTGGAGAAGAGCAGCGACAGAAAGGCCCCGGTCTTGCCGGACATCACCACATGGGGCAGGGAGTCGGCGTAGGTGTGGATGCGCACGTCGCCGGAGTCGGTGACCTCCATGAAAAAGGACTGGGATTGATCCTCGACATGGAATTCGAAGATCTTTCCCGAGAGTTCCGTGAGGCGCTCCTTGAGTTCCGGGTAACGCTTGAAGAACAGGTTAAGCACGATGCTCAAGGTCACGGCGGTCACCGGTTTCGGGAGCAGTTGCAGCGGCATGGCGAACAGGGAGGCGAGCATGGGGATCACACCTTGTGGCCGATATGCACGGCGGCGATGCCGCCGGTGAGATTGTGATAGTGAACCTGAAACAGGCCGGCATCTTCCAGCATGGCCTTGAAACGCTGCTGATCCGGGAAACGGCGGATCGATTCGACCAGGTATTGATAGGCGTCGCGATCCTTGGCCACCCAGTGGCCGATCTCCGGCAGAATCCGGAAGGAGTAGGTTTCGTAGAAGGGTTTCAACAGGGGCAGGGCGACGTGGGAGAACTCCAGGCACAAAAACTGACCACCCGGTCGGAGCACGCGGGTCATCTCCGCCAGGGCCGCCTCGATCTGGGTGACGTTGCGGATGCCGAAACCGATGGTGACGGCATGGAAGGCGTTGTCCGGAAACGGGAGCTGTTCGGCATTGCCCTGCACCCAGCGAATTCCAGCCACGCACCCCTGATCGGCCAGACGACCGCGGCCCTGTTCGAGCATGGCGGCGTTGATGTCGAAGATGGTGATCTCGCCCTGGCCGTGAATTTTTTCGTGCATGAGCTTGGCCAGATCCCCGGTGCCTCCGGCCACGTCGAGCAGGCGGTCACCGGGCTTGATGCGCAACCGGCGGATCGCATACCGTTTCCAGAGGCGATGGACACCCATGGACATCAGATCGTTCATCAGGTCGTAGCTTTGGGCGACCGAATCGAACACCTGACGGACCTTGTGGACCTTTTCGGTCAAGGGGATTTCGCTGAAACCGAAGTGGGTGGTGGACGCTTCGTTCATGAAAGCGGGAACTCCTCTGGAAATAACGTCATTTGGTCTTGCCGATTGGAAATCGGGTTGCCGTGGATTCTATCGAGGTTGCGGCGGATTGGAAACCGTTTCCTGACAGATTTTCGATAATTGTATATTTATTGATCAAAAGCCCCCTCTTCTCGCGATCCCTTATTTTGCCCGATCATTCGATGTACAATCTCAAGCCCATGATGAATACCCTTCCCTCCCCAGCCACCGGTCCACGCGCGTTCCGCGATCTGCGGGCGTTCATGCGGCTTTTGTCCGCGCGCGGTCTGCTGGTCACCATCGACGAACCGGTCGATCCCCACCTGGAGATCACCGCCATCTGCCAGCGTCTGTTGCACGCCGGCGGACCGGCGGTGCTGTTCACCCGTCCAAAGGGCTATTCCATGCCGATCCTGGCCAATCTGTTCGGCACCGAGGAGCGGGTGGGACTGGCCATGGGACGCCGGGTCGAGGAGCTGGAGCGCCTGGGGGAGCTGCTCTCCGCCCTGCGCCATCCGGAACCGCCACGGGGCTTCAAGGATGCCCGTGATCTGATCGCACGCCTCTCCCAGGTGCGGCACATGCCGACCAAGACCCTGCGCCAGCCCCCGTGCCGGGAGATGGTTTGGGAGGGGGAGTCGGTCGATCTGGGACGCCTGCCTATCCAGACCTGTTGGCCCGGGGATGCCGCGCCGCTCATCACCTGGGGGGTGGTGGTGACGCGCGGGCCAGAGGGTGGACCGTTGAATCTTGGCATCTACCGCATGCAGGTGCTCGATCGCCGGCGGGTGATCATGCGCTGGCTGGCCCATCGCGGCGGGGCCCAGCACCTGCGCGCCTGGGGTGCCGCGCCGATGCCGGTCTCGGTGGTGATCGGTTGCGATCCGGGCACGCTGCTTGCCGCGGTGACCCCGGTCCCGGAGAGCCTGTCGGAGTACGCCTTCGCCGGACTGCTGCGCTCCAGCCGCGTCGAGGTGGCCCCGGTGCTCGCCCCCTATCCGCCGGTTCCGGCCCATGCCGAAATCGTCCTCGAGGGGATGGTCGATCCCAACACCCTCGCCGAGGAGGGTCCGTTCGGGGATCACACCGGCTATTACAACGAGGTGGACCGCTTTCCGGTCTTCACGGTCGAACGCATGAGCATGCGCCGCGACGCGGTCTATCTCTCCACCTTCACCGGTCGCCCGCCGGATGAGCCGGCCATCCTGGCCCTGGCCCTGAACCGGATCTTCACCCCCCTGCTCAAAAAGCAGTTCCCGGAGATCCGCGGGTTCCATCTCACCATGGAGGCCTGCTCCTACCGGGTGGCGGTGATCGCCCTGGACAAGGGCTATCCGGGCCACGCCTTTCGGGTGATGGCCGGATTGTGGGGATTTTTAAGGCAATTCCTCTATGTGAAGTATGTCGTGGTGGTCGATCCGGGGGTGGCGCTCGACGATTGGGGGGCGGTGCTCGCCGCCATCGAACACAAGGTGCATGGTGGTCGGGATCTGCATATCCTGCGCAACACGCCCATCGACTATCTGGATTTTTCCTCGCCGTTGTCCGGGCTGGGTGGCAAGATGGGCATCGACGCCACCACCAAATGGCCGGTGGAACAGCGTGCCGCGTCGCCCTTGCCGACCCCCCGCGCGCCGGGGATGCGCGACTGGCTGGAGCGGTTGCGCGCCCGCGAACCGGCGGTTCTGGAAGGCTTTTCCCTGCCGGGCGGACGCATGGTCGTCCTGCGGGTGGCGGCCCGTGGTCGTGCCGGTCTGGGCCAAAGGGTGATCGAGGCGGCCTGGGAGTTGGCCGCGGTCGGCGCGGGAGCCGATCAGGTGTGGATCGTGGATGAGGATACCCGTGTGGATTCGTTGGCGGATCTGGCGTGGTCGATGGCCACCCGGACCGATCCGGGCAGGGATGTGCGGGTGGAGACGGATTCGGGCCGATGGGCCGTGGATGCGACGTCGCGAAGCCGCGACGAAACCGGACGGGATTGGGGGGTGCCGTTGGTGATGGATCCCGAGATCGAGGCCAGGGTGGCTGACAAGTGGCGCCGATTGGGTTTGTCTCTTTGAACGTTGAGGAAAAATCATGGAATCATCGGTTGCGGTGGAAACAGCCAAGCACGCCTTGCTGGTGTTCGGCTATGTGTGGGTGGTGGGCATTTTTTGCGGCATTCTGGCCAACAAGCTCAAGATACCGGATGTGGCGATCTTTCTACTGGTCGGCATGGGGATGGGACCGAGCCAGCTCAATCTGGTCGATATCCCGATGGATTCGGCCCTGAATCAGGGTATCTTGATTTTCGGCTCCTGTTATATCCTCTACGATGGCGGGGCCTCGCTGCGTCTGAAGGTGCTCAAGGAGGTGTGGCTCACCATCACCGTTATTTCGACTTTGGGTCTGTTGATCACGGCGGGAATTACCGCCGTGGCCGCCTATTTCATTCTCGGCGTACCGTTCATCGTCGCCCTGTTGCTCGGCGCGACCATTGGATCGACCGATCCGGCCACCTTGATTCCGGTCTTTCGCACCGTGCCCATCAAGGATCGGGTGGCCCAGACCGTGATGAGCGAATCGGCCTTCAACGACGCCATGGGTGCCATTCTCACTTTCACCCTGCTCGGCATCGCCATGGGGACCGGTTCGTTCGATCTGGGGCAGACCCTGTATGCCCTGGTCAAGGAGTCGTTCCTGGGCATCCTCACCGGCGCGGTGGTGGGCGTGGTGACCGCCTTCTTGATCGCCCACCGGCGCATCGGCTTTTTGGCTGAATATTCCTCGGTGGTAAGCCTCCTGGCGGTGGTCGGCTCTTACATGCTGGCCGACGCGTTGCATTCCAGCGGCTTCATGGCGGTGTTCGTGCTGGGGATCGTGCTCGGAAACAAGGATGCCCTTGGACTCGAGATGAAGCACGATGAAGCTGAAAAAATGGAGCATTATGTGTTGACCACGGCCATGATCTGGCGGATGTTCATCTTCATCCTGCTGGGTGCCCAGGTGGATTTCGCGTTGATGAACACCTACCTGGTGGGTGGCGTGGTGGTGGTGACGATCTTCATGCTGGTGGCCCGTCCGGCGACGGTGTTCGCCTGTGCCAAGCTCGACAAGCGCGCCAACTGGAGTCAGAACGAGATGTTGTTCATGTGTTGGACCCGCGAGACCGGGGTGATTCCGGGGGCGTTGGCCGGCATGCTGGTGGGCATGAAGGCGCCAGGCGCCCCGATCATCGCCTCGATCACCTTCATCGCGATTTTGATGACCATTCTGATTCAGGCCACGACCACCGCCTGGGTGGGCAAGAAGCTCGGGTTGTTGGTGGAGAAGGGGTGAGTCGTTGGAGGGGTCCGGGGAGCGCCTCGCTCCCCGGCAGAAGTTTGGAGAGAGAGTCTCCAAGGTTTTGCCTTTGATTTTTGGAGCGCTCTTCTGCGCGCAGCCTTGTGAGCCATGCCGTTTTGCCCCTTTTGCCAAACGGCGTGGCGCACCTTGCCCCAACTGCCCGCCATGGGGTTGTGACCGGAGAGCTGTTCTTGAATCACGCCACATTCATCGCCAGGTGCCAGTCATGACACGTCGCTTGCTTGTATTGTTGTTGCCGCTGCTGCTGCTCGTTTTTCCGCTGCATGCGGCGGATGACACCGGGATCAACACCCCGTTGACCCTTACGGATGGCAAGACGTTGCGTCTGCCGGAGTTGAAGGGCAAGGTGGTGTTGGTGAACTTCTGGGCCACCTGGTGTCCGCCCTGTCTGGAGGAGATTCCGGAGCTGATCAAGCTGCAATCGGTCTATGCGGAGCGTGGCTTGGTGATCGTCGGGATCGACTACATGGAGAAGCCGGACCGGGATAAGTTGGTGCGGTTCATGGAGGAGCAGGGGATCAACTATCCGGTGGCCTATGGTGAGACGCGGCTGATGCAGGGGTTGGCCAAGGCGTTGGGTGGAGTGTTCGCGTTGCCGGTGACCAAAATCTTGGATCGCGAGGGTAAGGTGGCCAAGGCGCATGTGGGTGGTCTGAATTTCAACGAGATGAAAAAGATGGTGGAGCCGTTGCTGTGACCGATGGGTTGGTGGTGATGACGACCGCGCCGGACGAGGCGGTGGCCGAGTCATTGGCCGAGGCGTTGGTGCATGAGGGGTTGGCGGCTTGTGTGCATATTCTGCCGGCGGGGCGATCGGTCTATCGGTGGCAGGGGGCGGTGCACAAGGAGGCGGAGTGGACGTTGTTGATCAAGACGGATCATGTTCGCTTCGTGCCGTTGCGGACACGGTTGCTGGTGTTGCATCCGTATGAGGTGCCGGAGATTCTCGCGTTGCCGGTGGAGGATGGGAATCCGGCCTATTTGGCGTGGTTGAAGGGGTGAGGTCGTCAATGTCCCAACCTTGACCCGCACGGATGGTGAAACGGTAACGGCGCGCGCATTCCGGTCGCCACCCGGCCCGCGGGTGTGGAAGCTGTTCGGCGTGGACCGAACAGCCCCCTGGCAACCAGGCGTTGAATCCCCTCACCCTCCCTTGATGGCCAGCACCGGGCAGGAGACCTTGCCGATCAACCGTTCCACCACGCTGCCGAGAAAGACCCGTTCGATGCCGGTGCGGCCATGGCTGCCGCTGACCACCAGATCCGCGCCGATGCGCAACGCCTCGGCGGCGAGGGTATCCGCCGGTGGGTGGCCCTCGAGCACCTCTCCCGAGACCTCCACATCCTGGCTTTTGGCATGCTCGAGCACCCGCTCCACCGCCTCGGTGGCCAACAGCATCCGTTTCTGATTCCCCTTGCTCTCCACCACCGACACCACGCGCAACGGAATGCCGCTCTGCCTGGCCAGGATGGTCGCCACCACGCCGGCCCGCTCGCTGTAGCGGGAGCCATCGGTTGCCAGGAGAATGGTCTTGCGCCACAAGGTGGCGCCACGGGGCACCACCAGCACCTTGCAGGGGGCCTCGGCCACCACGCGGGCGGTGGCGTCACCCACCATCCAGCGGGCCAGGCCACGCCGTCCACGCCGTCCCATGACCACCAGATCCGCATCGCAGGCGTTGGCCGCATCGATGATCTCGCGATGGGGATGGACCCCGCGCCGGATTTCGACATGACAGGCAACGCCCTGATCTTCGACCCATTTTTTCATCTCACCCGTGGAGCGGGCTGCGTTGAGTTCCTGGGTCCGGAGCTGCTCCAGGGCGATGGATTCGAACTCGGGATTGGAAAAGAGCATATACATCGCGGTGATGCGACCCGAGAAGAGCTGGGCCAGTTCCACCGACAACGCCACGGCGCTGCGGGAGTACTCCGAGCACTCGGTGGCGACCAGGATGTGGGAGAAGCGACCGGTGGGCAGCAGGGGGCGCGTTTCGCTCATGGGGATCTGGCCTCGCTTGGAAAGAGTGGAGGATGCGCCCCGCCTCCGGAGGTGGCGGAGGCGGCCAACACGATGTGGATCAATGGGCCCCGCCGCCGAGGATACCCGAGGCGGCCAGCACCAGCACCAGGATCTCGGCGACCATGATGGCGGTATAGACCTTATCCCCATTTTTCAGAAACAGGGGCAGAACCTTGGCGTAGCAGATCACGGTGATGCCGGCCAGGATCGAGATGCCAACGTAGTTAAGGTAGTCCCCCTTATGGACCAGGGCAACCCAATCCCAACCCGTGGGTCCGTTGACCGCCTTGAGATATTGATCGGCGGGCAGAACCCAGTACTGGGCGAGCTGCTCCATGGAGACGTGGGCGGGGAGCACCCCGAAGACGTAGAGACCAAAAAAGATCACCATCAGGACGAACCCGATCTTCCAGCCGAGATCCAGGATGGTGGCATAGGCCACCTGCTCCTCGGAGGCATATTTCGGGTCATGGGCGTAATCGGCCATGGCGTGGATATCCTAAATCAATCCGGAGTGTGGATGGGTTGGATCAATAGCCCAGGCCCTTCATCAAGGCGCGGGAGCCGGCCAGAAGCAGCATGCCGATCACCACCTTGCGCACCATCGAGGCATTGGCCTTTCTCAGCAGTCGGACGCCCACCAGGGAGCCAAGCATGATCCCCAGGATGGAGGGGACGGCGATGAGGGCCAGCACGGCGCCCTTGTTGAGATAGACCCAGGCCGCCGAGGTATCGACGATGGAGAGCATGAATTTGCTGGTGGCCACCGACACCTTGAGGGGGGCGCCCATCAGGAGATTGAGCACCGGGACGTTGGCCCAGCCCGCGCCCAGTCCGAACATGCCGGCCATGATGCCGATGATGATGAACATGAAGAGGCCGATGGGGGTGCGATGGACCTTCCAGTCGATCTCCTGGTTTTTGGCCGCGTCGAAGTAGAGGCCGTGGATTTCCAACGCGCTGGAGAGGGAATCGGCCTTGGGGACATCGGGTTGTTCGGACTTCTTGGCGCTCCACATCAGGGCCACGATGCCGAGGATGGTGACGCCCAGGGAGGTTTGGACGACGTTGGTGGGCAAGGCGAGACCCATCATGGCGCCGACGATGGCGGAGGCCGAGGCGATCAAGGCGAGGGGCATGGCCAGGCGCAGGTTGGCCATGCCGCTTTTGAGCAGACCGGGACCGGCGGCCAGGGCTCCGGCCAGGGCGACCAGCAGACCGGCGCCACGCACGAAGTCGAGATGGAAGGGGAAGAAGAATCCGCCCACGATCGGCACGAACAGCACGCCGCCGCCCACCCCGCCGAGCACCGCGACGATGCCGAGCAGAAAGGAGGTGACAAACAACGCCGCCGCCCACACCCACCAGGGTGTGGTGGCCACGCCCGTGGTGACACTCTCCGCGGCAAAGCCATCCGTGGCCATGAAAATCAGCAGGCCGGCAAGGCCCAGCATCCATGCTCCTTGATTCCAGCATATTTTTTGAGAATTCATGGGCGTTTCGATGGTTGCTAGAGAGGAGGGATCGGGGTACATCAGATTGCATTGATACTCTAATATGGTAGAGTCAATTGTTGAAAAATGCAATGGTCAAATTTGCCTAAATTATTTTTTTAAATAAAAATAATTTAGAAACAACAGCTTAAAATTGAAATATTATTGGACTGTAAAAAAATGCCCACAGCCTTGTCTGGACTGTCTTGCCCTTCTTGGGTATTTGGCTCACGCACGGCAACGTGGCCCTTGGATTCTGCCCCGATGGCGCACCGACAGGTTGGCGCCGGTTGCTCGTTCTGATTAGGAATGAGAAGCCCTGATCGGATGGGATCCAGATCAGGTAACTTTACAAATGTGCCTGATGGGGGGAGAACCCCCTCACCCCCCGACCGTGGACCTCCCCGCGGGCGTTCCACGGAAAAAAGGTTGGGCTTGGGGCGGGAATCGTGTTATGGTAATCCATTGATGTTTTCGACTTTAAAATCCCTCATCGTTACTTGAACAAGACGGATATCGCCCCGCCATGAACCGTTTCACCCATAAAGGTCTTTCGTTTCAGTATCTTCTTCTGGTGTCGCTCCTCATGCTATGCCTTCCTGGCACCGCGCGAGCCGGTCTGCAGATCGACATCTCCAAGGGTGGCCTGCAACCCATGCCGATCGCCATCCCGAAATTCCTCGACACCAATCCGGATGGTTCGATCAACCCTTCGGCGGCCATGGGCAATCGCATCGCGGATGTGATCGCCTCGGACCTGGAGCGCTCCGGACTGTTCCAGATCCTGGATCGCAAGGGATTCCTGCAGGATGCCGCCTCGTTGTGGAAGGAGGGTCCGAAATTCTCCGACTGGCGCAAAAACGGCGCCGAGGCGGTGGTCTCCGGCGCGGTGATCGACGCGGGTGGCCAAGTGAACGCGGATTTCTTTTTGCACGATGTCTACAAAGGGGTTCCCATCGGCAAGGGGCAACGCTTTTCTGCCCCCAAGCCGGAGTGGCATCTGGTGGCCCATCGCATCGCCGATGAGATATACTCCCGTTTGACCGGCGAGACGGGCTATTTCAGCTCGCGAATCGTCTTCGTGGCCGAGCGGGGTGACAAGAAGTGGCTGTCGATCATGGATCAGGACGGTCTCAACCGCACCGATCTGACGGAGGGTCGTTCGCTGGTGCTCACGCCGCGTTTCTCCCCGAATGGCGAGACCATCTTCTTCGTCTCCTACGTCTCCGGCGAGCCGCGCATCTATCGCCGGGAACTCTACACCGGCAAAACCTATCCGGAAGGGGACTATCCGGGTCTCAACAGCGCCCCATCCTGGGCGCCGGACGGCTCGAAGATGGCCATGACCCTCAACAAGGATGGCAACGCCGAAATCTACGTCAAGGATCTGGGCTCCGGCACCTTGACCCGCCTGACCCAAAACCCAGGCATCGACACCTCCCCCTCCTGGTCTCCGGATGGACGGCGCATCGTCTTCAATTCCGACCGGGGCGGCTCGCCGCAGATCTACACCATGAACGCGGATGGTTCCAGTCAGACCCGCATCACCTTCGAAGGCAACTACAACGCCGCCCCCGCCTGGTCCCCGCGGGGCGATCTGATCGCCTTCGTCAAGGGTGGCGGCGGCTTCGGCATTTCGGTGATCAATCCCCAGGGCAATCAGGAGCGGGCCCTGACCAACTCCTGGATGGATGAGTCCCCGGCCTGGGCGCCAAACGGGCGTGTCATCGCCTTCACCCGCGAGGGACAAGGCAAGGGGTCGAAACTCTATACCATCGACCTGACGGGACAAAACGAGCGCATCGTGCCCATGGACGCGGATATCCGGGCCTCGGATCCCTCCTGGTCGCCGCTGTTGCGCTGATTGCTGACCGAACCTTGCCGCATGGACCGGGGGCTCGCATGGCGCCCCGGTCCGCCGACTGGAGCGTCAAGAATTCCCCGCGCATCCCTCTTGCGGTGCGAGGCGGGCGGTTGCATCGGGTTTGAAATCCGAAAAGTCTCCTTGATTATTCAGTAAATATAATTCCTGGCATGCATGGTGCTAAATTGTTTCGTTCGGCTTTGGCAGCTTTTTTTCGTTTACAATCGATCACACCTTGCACGATTATCGCAATTTGAACGATACTCTCCTTGGAGCAGTTCCGCCCTGGATTCCACCAGGGACGGCGAATCCATCGAGTCGCCAAGGTATGATCATCAACGCGGTCTGCCGCGCACCCAAAAACAGTAAAACAAGGATTGACGAATCATGATCACGAAACGTTCTCATTTTCTGGCCATCTCCCTGCTCTCCCTGGGCCTTCTGGCCGGCTGCGGCTCGGTTCCCGGTGGCGCGGACGGTCAGGCCGGCGACGCGGGCAAGGCCGGCGACGATGGTCGCGCCCTGGGCCGTCATGACGGCTCCTCGGCCTACCTGGATGGCCGTGGCGGTCCGAACGATCCGTCCGGTCGCGGCGCTGCTGGCGGCGAGCCGGAGCATCGGGTCTATTTCGACCTGAACTCCTCGATCATCGATTCGCGTGCCGCGGATGTCCTGGCGCAGAATGCCCGTTGGCTCGGCAAGCGCAACGTCACCGTCGAGGGTCACTGCGACGAGCGTGGTACCCGCGAGTACAACCTGGCCCTGGGTCAAAAGCGTGCCGATGCCGCCAAGCAGTATCTGATCTCCCAAGGCGTGGACGGATCGCGCATCAAGTCGGTCAGCTATGGCAAGGAGCGTCCCCTGGTCAACGGACACAGCGAGGATGCCTGGAGCAAGAATCGTCGCGCCGAGCTGGTCCCCTGATCCAGTGATCTCTCCGCCTCCCCCTTGGAACCGCCGCATGGGCGTTCCAAGGGGTGGCGTCGGGATGGGGCGAATCGCCGCCATCCTGCTTTGAAGTGACTCTCGTTTTCAGTGTGGCACGCCCCGTGGGTGTTCCACTCCTGGGGAGTGAGGAGTTCACTTACCCTCATCTCGCCATTAACCGACCGGATGTGTGGACGACCATGCGTATAGCGGTGCCTGAATCTCGTCGCGCCCTCGCCCGGCGCGCGCGCCTGATGATTCTCTGTGGAACCTTCTCCCTGATCGCCGGTTGCGGCGGTCTTGGTGCGCCACCCGAGGCGGATGGCGAACCGGCACCCAAGCCGGTGCGCGCCAGCGATGTCGCCGCCCGTTTGGACCAGACGGAACAGAATCAACGCAACGCCCTGGCTGATCTCAACAATCGCCTGGCGCTCCTTGAGAAGCAGATCGGGCAGTTGCAAGGTTCGGTCGAGGAGGTGCGTCACGACGGCAAGAAGCTCAACGAGCGGGTGGAGCAGGTTTCCCACGCCGAGGTCAAGGCGGCTCAGGTTCAGCCCCCCACCCCACCGGCCACGGAGCCCGCGGCGGCGGCGCCGACACCGGTCGTGGCGCCCCCCTCCGGAAGCGCGGCCCCGGCTCCCCAGCCCGCGGCCCCGGCACCCGCCGTGGCGGCTCCGGCCAAGCCCGCGCCCACCGCGCCCGCGGCGGCTCCGGCGGCACCCGTCAAGCCCCCATCGACGGCCACCACCCAGGCGACCAACTCCTCCAATTCCAAGGAGGCCTATGATGCTGCCTTTCAACTGTTGAAAGAAAAGCAGTATGACGCGGCCAAGACCGGGTTTCAGAATTTCTTGAAAAACCATCCCAAGGACGGCTCGGCGGATAACGCCCAGTACTGGCTTGGGGAGTTGCACTATGTGCAACGGCAGTTCCCGGAGGCGTTGATGGCCTTCAATCAGGTTCTGTTGCGTTGGCCCAACAGCGCCAAGGTTCCTGACAGTCTGCTCAAGATCGGTTTTTCATTCTTTGAGCTAAACGACCTGGAGAATGCCAACACCAGTCTTCAGCGGCTGGTCAAGGATTTCCCCACCTCCCCTTCCGCCTCCCTGGCCAAGCCACGATTGGCGCAGATCAAGCAGAAACTGGGACGTTGACCTTGGTTGAGCGGGCGGTCGTTCTGCTATCCGGTGGGATGGATTCCGCCGTATGTCTGCATGCGGCCCATGCGTTGGGGCGTGAGCTGTATCCGATCTCCTTTCGTTACGGTCAGCGTCATCGGCAAGAGCTGGCGGCTGCCGAGGCCATCGTAGCGCGGCTGCCGGTGGCCCGTTGGTTGGTACTGGATCTCCCCCTCGATCGCATTGGCGGGTCGGCTCTGACCGATCCGACCATGGTTCCGGCCAAGGGTGGGCTCGGCGAAGGGATTCCCGCCACGTATGTTCCGGCGCGCAATACCATTTTCCTCTCTCTGGCGTTGGGTTGGGCCGAGACGTTGCAGGCCCAAGAGATTTTCATTGGTGTCAACGCCATCGACTATTCCGGTTATCCTGATTGTCGTCCTGTATTTGTCGAGGCTTTTGAGCGTTTGGCCAATCTGGCCACCCGTGAGGGCGTGACCCGGCAACCGTTTGCCATACGTGCTCCGTTGTTGCATCTTTCCAAGGCTGAGATCGTGCGAAAGGGGTTGGCGTTGGGGGTGGACTTCTCGTTGACCCGTTCTTGTTACGATCCGACCGAGGCGGATTTGGCCTGTGGCCGATGCGATGCCTGTCGGTTGCGGTTGGCGGGTTTTGAGGCGGCTGGGGCGAGCGATCCGATTGGTTATGTGAGGACATAGGAAGGCGGAGCGAT
>JADGAY010000280.1 GCA_015231775.1 Magnetococcales bacterium
ATCACCTCCGGGAACTGCCCGAGCATGCGGATGAGATTCAACTCCTCCGGGGCGGTCAGACGATCCAGATCCCCTGGTTCATCCGCGAGTTCCCACTCCTTGAGCTTGACCTGCACGGCATGGACCCTGGCATGGGCGTATTGCACATAATAGACCGGGTTGTCGTTGCTTTTGGATTTGGCCAGATCGAGATCGAAATCGACCCCAGAGCCCGAGGATCGACCCAGAAACCAGAACCGCACCGCATCCTGGCCGGTTTCGTCGAGCACCTCGCGCAGGGTGACGAAGGTGCCGGCCCGCTTGGACATGCGCACCTGCTTGCCACCCTGGGTCAGATTGACCATCTGGGTGAGCACCACATCCAGAAGATCCTTCTGGCCGGTCATCGCCTCG
Organism: Magnetococcales bacterium; assembly: GCA_015231775.1. Lineage (GTDB taxonomy): Bacteria > Pseudomonadota > Magnetococcia > Magnetococcales > Magnetaquicoccaceae > Magnetaquiglobus. The sequence goes on from JADGAY010000280.1 coordinate 394, forward strand.
ATGGCGGCCTGAACCCGCTTGACGTAGCCGCCGTGGTCCGCGCCCCACACGTCGATCAAGCGGGTATAGCCCCGTTGGGCCTTGTCGTAATGGTAGGCGATGTCGGCGGCGAAATAGGTCGGCGAGCCGTCGGACTTGAGCAACGGACGATCCGAATCATCCCCAACCCGGGTGGCGCGGAACAGAAGATGCACCCGCCCATCCATCTCCTCCGGGGAGACCTCGCGTCCCTTGGGGGGCTCGAGCACCCCTTCGTAAAGCCAGTCGTGGGCGGCCAGATGGTCCAGGGCGCGCTGGATGCCGCCACCGGCATGCAGGGTGCGCTCGGAGAACCAGGTGTTGAAATGGATGTCCAAGGACTCCAGATCGGCTTTGATCTCTCGCATCACCCACGCGATGGCAAAATCAATCACCTCCTCCGGCGGTCTGGCCACATCCACCGGCACCTCGGCCCAACGCTCCCCATCCCGCGCAACCAGCGCACGGGCGATTTCGGTGACATACTCCCCCGGATAGTAGTCACCGGGAGGGGTCACCGGGCGGCCCAGGGACTCTTGATACCGATAGAGCACCGAACGACCGAGCACGTCGATCTGGGCGCCAGCGTCGTTGATGTAGTACTCCCGCTCCACCTGACAGCCGATGGCCTCCAACAGACGGGCGATGGCGTCACCGGTGACCGCGCCGCGCCCATGACCGACATGCATCGGACCGGTGGGATTGGCGGAGACGAACTCCACCAGCACCCGCTCGCCTGCCCCACGTCGCGACTGGCCATACGCGCGACCGCGTGCAAGGATCTCCGGGATCAGCTCGCGCAGCCGCTCCGGGGCGATGTGGAAGTTGATGAAGCCCGGACCCGCGATCTCGCAACGCACCCCATGGAGCCCCTCCACGGGCATGGCATCGAGAAGTCGCTGGGCCAGATCACGGGGTTTCATGCCTGCCGGACGGGCCAGGATCAATGCGGCATTGGTGGAAAAATCCCCATGCAATCGTTCACGCGGACGCTCCACCTTGAAACCGGCGTTGCGCTGCAAAAAGGTTTCGTTAAGCTCTTCGGAAAGCACCCCCTCGCCGCGCAACCGCTCCAGGGCACGGGTCACCAGTCCGATCACGATCTCCCGCATGACGACTCCTTCGAAAGCGGATGTTACGATAATACGAACGAGCCAGTTTACCCGCCACGCCCGCCAACCGCAACCGGGCCGATGGTCTGATTAAGAATTTTTTCCCCGCGCCCCTTTGGTCTTTCGCAAAAATCGCTTCTGGGATATGATCTCCATTAAACCTGAATCGAGCCGATCCAAGCCGTTACCCATGGAGATCCAACGTTGACTTCCGCCTGGCATCAACAACCGATCCAATCCATCTCCAACGCCACCCATGACGCCGCCAGGGACCGGTTCGCCCGTCTGGCCGGACCTCCCGGCTCGCTCGGCGTCCTGGAAGAACTCGCCATCCGCATGGCCGGCATGCAAAATCGCCTCGATCCCAGACCAGACCCCTGCCAGATCACCCTCTTTGCCGCGGATCACGGCATCAGCGCCGCCGGGGTGGCCGGCATGCCCCCGGAGGCCTCGCCGGGCGTGGCCCGCAACGCCCTCGAAGGGGGCAGTCCAAGCGCGGTGTTGGCCCGCTCCCTGGGGGCGCGACTCGAGGTGGTGGATGTGGGATTGAAAGACGATCCGGGAGAGCTGACCGGCCTGATCCGCCGGCGCGTCGGCCCCGGCAGCACCGATTTCCGCACCACGCCGGCCATGAACGAACAACAACTCCAGGCTGCCATGAGCGCCGGTCGCGAGGCGGTGGAGCGGGCCGCCGGCCACGGGTGCGTGCTGTTCATCGGTGGCGAGATCGGCGCGGGCAAAAGCACCTCGGCGGGGGCCATCGCCTGCGCCCTGCTCGGCCTGCCCCCCGAGAGCATCGCCGGGCCCGGCTCCGGCCACGGCTCGCCGGATCTTCTGGCCCGCAAGGCGGCGGTGATCCAACAGGCGGTCGATCACCACCAACGCTTTTTCTCCACCCCGCTCGACGTGCTGCGCCGCCTCGGCGGTTTCGATACCGCCGCCTTGTGTGGCGCCTACATCGCCTGCGGACAACTCGGCATCACCGCCGTCGTCGATGGTTTCTGCTCGTCGGTCGCCGCGCTGGTGGCCGTGACCCTCCATCCGCCGCTCAAATCCTGGCTGATCTTCGGCCATCGCGCCGCCGAACCGGGGCAGTTCGCCATCTTCCACACCCTGGACAATCGCCCGATCCTCAACCTCGACATGCGCCACGGCGAGGGCACCGGCGCCCTGGCCGCCATCCCCTTGATCCGCGCCGCCTGCGCCCTGCTGCACGAATCGACTCCATCCGCGCCATGATTCCTCCCGACTTCAAAAACCGCTCCGGAGGGAGCAGTCTGGTCATTGATTTATTGCGGCATGGCGCGCCGGTGGGCGGCGTGAAGTATCGCGGCAAGCTTGACGATCCCCTCGCGCCCGAGGGGTGGGAGGCGATGTGGGCCACCACCCGCGATCACGGCCCCTGGGAGCAGATCATCACCTCGCCGCTGATCCGCTGCGCCGCCTTTGCCCACGCCCTGGGCGAACGGATGAAACTCACCCCGCGCATCGATCCGCGGTTGCGCGAGATGAGCTTCGGCGACTGGGAGGGACGAACCTCCGCCGAACTCCTGGCCACCGACGGCGACCGACTGACCCGTTTCTGGAGAAACCCCCTGGAGAATCCGCCCCCCGGCGGGGACAACCTG
>JADGAY010000281.1 GCA_015231775.1 Magnetococcales bacterium
AGTTGGTAGAGCAGAGGACTGAAAATCCTCGTGTCGGCAGTTCAATTCTGTCCCTGGGCACCATATTGGGTTCCAAAGAGTTCCAAAAATATCCAAGAAGCCAGCAAAATTAAACAGTTGCTGGCTTTTTTGTTTCTAAGGGGTTCCAGGGATGTGTATAGACATCCAGGTTTGGTGTGTGTAGGATCGTGTGTAGATCGAGTGTATAGGAACCCGACTACACACATCCGCCGCAAACCAAGGAACCGCGCCATGTCCCTGACCGATACCCAATTGCGCAACCTCAAGCCCACACCCGCACCCAAGAGCGTGGCGGATGAACGGGGCCTATCCATCCTGATGCAACCCAACGGTTCCAAATGGTGGCGCTTCCGGTACCGTTTCGACGGGAAACAGAAGCTCTTGGCCCTGGGGGTCTACCCCGATGTATCCCTCAAGCAGGCTCGCCAGAAACGCGACGAGGCGCGCCGACTATTGGCCGAGGGCATCGACCCTGGGGAGCACCGCAAGATCATCAAGGGCATGGACAAGAGCCGCGAGGCGGATTCGTTCGAGGCCGTGGCGCGGGAGTGGCTCGCCAAACAAACCCCGCATTGGACCGAGAGTTATTCAACAAAGATCAGACGCCGTCTTGAGGTGGACGTGTTCCCATGGCTGGGCTCAACCAAACTCTCCGAGGTGACGGCCAAGGATCTGCTTGCCGTTCTTCGACGCATCGAGGGGCGCGGGACGATTGAAACGGCGCATCTGGTTCAACAGGTATGTGGCCGCATCTGCCGATTCGGTATTGCCACCATGCGTTGCGAGCGCGACCTTGCCGCCGATCTGCGCGGCGCGTTGCCCCCGGTGATGGCAACCCATATGGCCAGCATCACCGATCCCAAGGAGATCGGCACACTGTTGCGGGCCATCGACGGCTATGAGGGTTCATTCGTCACCCGTTGCGCCCTGCAACTCGCCCCCCTGCTCTTCGTGAGGCCAGGGGAGTTGCGATCCATGGAGTGGAGCGAGATCGATTTCGACAAGTCGGAATGGCGTATTCCAGGGGCCAAGATGAAAATGCGCGAACAGCACATCGTCCCCCTCGCCACCCAGGCCGTGGCGATCCTGCGGGAGTTGCAACCGCTCACGGGAACCGGGAAATACGCCTTTCCAAGCATCCGAAGCCCCCTTGAACGCATGAGCGAAAACACCGTACTGGCCGCCCTGCGCCGCCTGGGGTACACCAAGGAGCAGATGACCGGCCACGGCTTCCGAAGCATGGCGAGCACGCTCCTGAACGAACAGGGATGGAATCGGGATGCCATCGAGCGCCAGCTTGCCCACGCGGAACGGGATGCGGTGCGGGCCGCCTACAACTACGCCGAGCACCTCCCCGAGCGACGCCGCATGATGCAAGCCTGGGCGGCTTACCTGGACCAGCTCGCGGGCCGCAACGTGGTTGCCATGAGCAGTGCCGCGCGGGGGGTGATCCTTCCAAACCGTGGCCGCGCCCCATGGCAAGAGGTGATGTAACCGCGCTACCTGGCAAAATTATGGTTGACGGATGTTTCAAAAATGATACACTCAATCATGAACCCCTTGAGGCTCCAGGTTGCCTTTTTCCGTACCGAGACCGGCGGGGAACCGGTGCGCGAGTGGTTGAAGAGTCTGGACCAGACGGAACGGCGCATCATTGGCGAGGAGATCAAGACCGTGCAAATCGGCTGGCCGTTAGGCATGCCGCTGGTGCGGAAAATGGAGGCCGACCTTTGGGAGATCCGTTGCCAATTGCCTGGACGGATCGCCCGGATTCTCTTTACGACCGAAGCCGGAAAAATGGTATTGCTGCACGGGTTCATCAAAAAGACGCAGAAAACCCCAGACCAGGAATTGCAGGTTGCACAACAGCGACGGGCGCAATTGCGGAGGAGAGTATGACCAATCCCCACATAGGCAGTGATTTCGATGATTTCTTGAGCGAAGAGGGGTTGCTTGCCGAGGTCGAGGCCGTGGCCGTGAAGCGGGTATTCGCCTTCCAGGTGGCGCGATTGATGAAGGAGCAAAATCTTACCAAGACCGAAATGGCGCACCGCATGAAAACCAGTCGCGCCGCCCTGGATCGGCTGCTTGACCCGGAGAATCGCTCCATCACGCTCCAGACCATGGAAGGGGCCGCCGAAGCCATGGGCGCACGTCTGAAAGTTGAACTGGTGCCTGCCGCATAAAGCAGGCTCCACCGAATGCCCGGCCTACCCCGACGGGGGGAAAGGTGGCACCTTCACCACCTGGCCGGGCAGATCCTTTGAAGGCTCGCCATGAAGGAGGCGATTTCATGACCAATGCTTGGTGCCCACTGTTCGGCGGTTTCCCTATGCTGGAGGAGCCAAAGACCACCCCGGCAATGAACATGATCGCCGCCATCATGCACGCTCGTGAACTCTGGGGGCTTGAACAGCGCGGGGTTCCCAATTCTCTCGGTGTACTCATCTGGCCCGGTTTTGAGTTCACCGTTCGTCAAGGTCAAGAGCGATTTATTACAGACTTCCCGGCACCTGAATTGGTGGAGCACGTTTGCACATTTCCGGCATCGGAGGTACGAGCGGCGAGGGCGATTTTCAACGCTGATAACCTGTTGCCCTTGGCTCAATTTTTTGGAGCGTTCCCCAGTCTCGCGGAATATCTGGGCGGACTTATTCTAACCTGCCCGCCAGATGCGGGTGATTGCTTGGCCAATCTCCTCGCTTTGGCTCGCAAGCTGCCAGAAGTCAGAAGCGACATTCCGGATTACGCAATTGTAGCCGTGATTGCCATCAAGGAAGCGTTTCATGCCTATCTTCAATTGTCATCACAAGGAAACACCAGTGATATTCTGGCCCCGGACATTCGGACTTCAAGGCCGGATCATAATGCGCTTGTTCTGTTGAGATTGGCAGAGCGAATGGAGCGTGACCTTGCACTTCAAGAGCGCGATAAAAAGATCAAAGATCAAAAAAATGAGATGGAAAAGAAGGATGCGATTCTTGATTTTCTCGGATCGCGTATATCCGGCAAGGATCACGTCCAGAAGATCAGCATTGTTGACCCCGTAAAAATTCAGCAGGATGACTCGGAATGTGTCAATGAAAATGAGACACTCGTCTTCAGAATTTAATGTCGAGG
>JADGAY010000055.1 GCA_015231775.1 Magnetococcales bacterium
GGAGGCCGCCCGGCGTGCCGCCACCTTGTTGCGCGGGTATGCGACGGGGTAGGGGTGACCAATCCCCTCAGGACGATTGCGAATCGGTCTGCGGGGGGGGCGTGGACAAGCGATTGAATGGTTTATAAAAAAAACGTATATTCAAATAGATTCATGCGCGGGTATCCAACGCCAGGTGGCTTTGGTCTGGATGGTCACCCTTCATAAGGAGTCCGTTGCAAGCATGTTGTCCAATGCGACCTTTGATCAATCCGCCATTCATGCGTTCTGTGAACACTGGAAAATCACGGAACTCGCGCTGTTCGGATCCGTGTTGCGCGCCAGCTTCTCCCCGGAAAGTGATGTGGATGTGTTGGTCTCTTTTGCCGGGGATGCCCGTTGGACCCTCTTTGACATGACCCGCATGCAGGAGGAGTTGCAGGAGATCTTCGGACGGCGGGTGGATCTGGTCAGTCGCAGGGGCATTGAATCCAGCCAGAATGTGCAGCGGCGTCGGGCCATTCTGGAGTCCGCAGAGCCTCTCTACCCATTCCACTCCACCCGGCGCAACGGCTGGCCATCCTCGACCACGAAGCGGGCCAGGGTGGAGATCCCAGACTCCGGATCACGCACATCCGCCAGTACGCGCAGATCGACCTGAGCCCGCTCCGGGGTGAGGGTCACCACCCCGTAACCGCGCTGGGTCGTATCCGCCAGCAGACAGTGGGGATTGCGTGCCGCCTCCTGTTCCGCCGACTCCCGCTTGCGTCCCATGTAGGAGGAAAGGCTGGTGCCGGTGAACTCGCTGGCGATCACCGGCGTGTTCACGTCATACGGATCGCGATGCACCCGCGCCACCCAGTTCTGGTGCAGATCCCCGCCGATCACCAGCGTGTTGCGCGGTTTGTGGGTGACCAGGGCATCCAGAATCCGCTGGCGTGCCTCGGGGAAGGCATCCCAGCGATCCACCGACGCCTTGACCCCTGCTCCGTCCGGATAGTTGGCCGGCGTGAAGCGGCTCTGCTGCACCAGGATGTTCCACGGTTTCCCCGCTTGGGCACACTGGGCGATCCCCGCTTCCAGCCAGCGCTCCTGGTCTGGACCCAGCATGCTCCGTTTTGGATCCGGCGGGACGCAGAAGGCCCGCATGACCGGTCCGAAGCTCTCCCGACACACCGGTCCATCCCGGTACTGCCGTCCATCCACCAGATGAAAGGTCGCCAGGTTGCCCCACGCGGTTCGATCGTGGATCTTCAACGCCGCGCCGCGCCGCAATCCCGCCACCCCTTCCGTCAGGGTGGCGGCGCGCAACGGCATGTGCTCGTAGTAGGCCTGATAGGCCGCCGCGCGCAGGGCCGGGAAGTTCTCCGTGCCGCTGATGGAGTGGAGGTTGATGTAGTCGTTCTCCACCTCGTGATCATCCCAGGTCAAAAGCCAGGGACAGTGGGCATGCATGCGTTGCAGGTCCGGATCGCTCTTGTAGACCGCGTAGCGGGCGCGGTAATCCGCCAGGGTGCGCGCCACCGGCAGGTTGTGGTGTCGTACCGCCACCGAGCTGGCGCTCGAGGCGTATTCGTAGATGTAGTCACCCACAAAAAGAACGAAATCGAGCCCTTCGTCGCGCATGTGCCGATAGCCGGCGTAGTACCCATGTTCCCAGTGCTGGCAGGAGACATAGGCAAAGCGCAGTCGCGCCGGCATGGATTCGGCGGGGGGCAGGGTACGGGCGCGTCCCGTGTCGCTCACCTGACCACCCAGCCGGAAACGGTAACCATACCAGTGGTCCGGCGCCAATCCGCTCACCTCCACATGCACCGAATGGGCAAGCTCGGGCAGGGCGAGCGCCTCCCCCTGCTGGAGAATCCGCTGTGGATGCGCCATGTCAAACAGCTCCCACCTGACTTGCACCGCCCGATCCGCCGGGATCTCCTCGCCCATCAACCGGGTCCAGAGCACGAAACCATCCACCGTGGGCGAGCCGCTGGCGATGCCGAGGGTGAAGGGGGGGTGGCGTGGATCGGGCTCCAGGGGTTGCAAGGCTGCGTATCCCGTCTCGGGGAGGGCGGCGAGTGTGGCCAGGGCGCCGAGGCGACCCAGGAGCGTGCGGCGTGTCAGATCGATGCGGCGTGATGGGGTGATGCGCATGGCGTGGACGCTCCAGGCGGCTCGGAGGGGGGGCGGCTCCCACCCCGCGCGGAGGTGCGGAGGGAGGGGTGGGATGGCCCAAAATTGTTGAATGAGCTGATTCATTCTTATCATGTGTTAACCTTGACTGCAATCGGAATTCAACGATAAACTCGTGTAAATATTCTCCTTCTCGTCAAGCAAGGGGTGGCCCCATGACTGAACAAGAGCTGTTTATCGCGGATGTCGGCGTCGAGCGGTTCAACAACGATCACCAGCGTCTGCTCTTCTATGTGATCGAGTTCGAACGTCTGGCCAAGCGGTTTGGGGAACGGGCCCCCTTCGAGGATGAGTGGGATCAGGTCGATTCCCTCTTTCCGCGTCTGGATAAATACACCCACGAACATTTCGAGGCCGAGGAGGCGCTGATGCGCCAGCACGGCTATGTCCATCTGGAGCAGCACATCGGCCTGCATCAGCAGTTGATCCGCCACCTGCGGCAACTGAAGGACGATGTCGCGGCGCGCCGGGCCGAGGCGATCATCCATCTCGAGACCTTCCTGCTGGACTGGTTGCAGACCCACATCAACCAGGACGATCGCAGATATCGGGGCTGTTTCGTATGGGCCGAAACCCGAGAGATCACCGAAAAGGCGCTCTTCAACGAGATGATCTCGGTGCAGCATCTGCACCGGGCCATCGCGTTGGGAACCCCCGGCATGGTCATTGTGGATCTGCGCACCGATCGCGAGCAGGCCGAGGGGGTGATCACCGGTTCCCAACGCTTTGCATGCGATCACAACCTGATCGATCGGCAGGACACCGAACCGTTCCGGCACTCCTTTGCCGCCCGTTTCGATCCCGAGGCCTTCGATCCGGAGGCGCTGCATGTATTGATCTGCCGCTCCGGGCCGCGCGCGGCCATTGCCCTGGAGAGCTTCCAGGAACACGATCTCAAGGCGTGCGAGTTGATCGGCGGGATTCAGGAGTGGATCCGGCAGGGGTATGGGCTGGTGGACGCGGGTTGAGGGGGTTGGCGCGGAGGCGGGTGGTCCGTCTGGCGTCGAGATGGAATTCAGTGTGGGAAGAAGGATTTCAGAATCAGCGCCAGGACGCCGGCCATTTGGATGCCGAGCAGCCCCTTGATGAGAGCCAGATCGGTACGGATTGGGGCCAGTTCATGCACCAGCATGGCGTGGGTGACGGCGTGGTTCAAGTTTTTATCAGTCACGTCGCGCGCGCTCCCGCCTAATCAAAACGGGGCAGCCTTGATGAGAGTCTGCCCCGTTTGTTTCAGTCCGATCAACGTCAAAAATCAAGCCGGAGGCTTGGGCGTGATGTAGGACGCGACATCCACCTCGTCGATATACTTCGGATCCATGAACCGCTCCGCATACTGACGATACACCCCGCTCTCCAGGAACAGCTCGAACAGATCCGGATCGATGTGGCCGTCCTTGCGCATGAAGCCCATGATCTTCATCGACTGACTGAGGGTCTTGGGCTCCTTGTAGGGGCGGTCCGTGGCGGTGAGGGCCTCGAAGATGTCGGCGATGGCCATGATCCGCGCCGGCAGGGACATCTCCTCGCGCTTGAGCTTGCGCGGATAGCCGGTGCCGAGCATGGTTTCGTGGTGGGCCCCGGCAAACTCCGCCACCCGCGCCATGTTGTCCGGGAAGGGGAGATTCTCCAGCATGGCCAGGGACTGGACCACATGCTCGTTGATCTTGTAACGCTCCTCGTTGGTCAGCGTGCCACGGGCGATGCAGAGGTTGTAGACCTCGCCCATGTTGTAGAGATGTTCCGGAGCCGGCATCTGGATCCCCAACGCCTCGTCGCGGGTTTTGGTGTCGTGTTCGCGGGGGATGATGTGCTCCACCTTGTCGGACAACAGGAACTCCTCGACGCCGACCACGCTCTGCATCCCCTTGCGGCGTTTGACCTCCGCGACGGAGAGCCCCAGGCTGTCGTCGAAATAGCGTATCCAGGTGCGTTGCGCCAAGGCGCGCACCCGCTCCTTGTCCGCGTCGGTCATGAACTCACCACCCACGTTGGCCTTGGCGATGAAGGCGTACTCCTCCTGCAAGGCGGCCTGGATGGCCATCATCTCCCCTTCGCGCTCCTCGCGGGCGGCGCCCCGGTCGAGCACATCCTCCAGGCAGGCGATCCGGGCGTCGCGATGGAGCACCTCGAAACGCATCCGCACCTCGTGAATGCGGTTGTAGATGGTTTCCAGCTTGGTCGCCTTGTCCACCACATACTCCGGGGTGGTCACCTTGCCGCAGTCGTGCAGCCAGGAGGCGATCCGCATCTCCTGTTTTTCGTCGTCGTTCATGGAGAAATTGACGAAATTGGGATGGGTGCTGTCGCTGGCCGCCAGAGCCAGCATCTGCGCCAGCTCCGGCACCCGCTCGCAGTGACCGCCGGTGTAGGGGGACTTGGCGTCGATGGCACCCGCTATCAACCGGATGAAGGCGTCGAAGAGATCTTTTTGGGCCTGGAGAAGCAGTTGATTGTCCAGGGTCATGGAGGTCTGGGCGGCCAGCGCCTCGACCAGATTGACGATCTCTGGATCGAAGGGGACCACCTTGCCGGTTTCCTGGTCAATGGCGTTGATCAACTGCATCACGCCGATCACCTTGCCCCCGCGCGGGGTCAGGGGGACGGTCAGGAAGGATTGGGAACGGAAACCGGTGGCCGCGTCGAATTTGCGCACGCCGGAAAAATCGAACTCGGTGTTGTCATAGGCATCGGCGATCACCACGGTGTGGCCGGTATTGGCCGCATAGGCGGCGACATTCACCATGTTGGGCGTGCCGTCCTCCTTTTTCATCTGCACCGGGGGGAGGGTGGCCGGTTTTTTGCCCACCCCACCCATGGCGATCCCCAGGGAGTCGGTGCGCACGATGGTGAATTTCAACTGGTCATCCTTGGTGCGCAGATAGAGCGTCCCGGCATCGGCGTTGGTCAACTCCTTGCCGCCCAGCAGGATGTTCTCGAGCAGCCGGTCGATGTCCCGCTCCTGGGCCAGCGAGATGCCCAGTTGGATGAGTTTCTGCATGCGCGCCTTGGCGCCCACCAGATCCTCGGTGTTCTGGCGTACCGTCTCTTCCAGCAGCCGTTCGTGTTCGGAGAGTTTGCGGTTGGCCTCGAGCAGTTCGGTTTGATGCTGCTCCAGGGTGGCTTGAGCCTGGATGAGGCGCTCGTCGTCGCGTTCGTTCTTGCGCAGGCTCTTCCTGCTCTGCTTGATGAGCTTCTCGTACCCCTTGACCATGGCGTTCAGGCTGGAACGCAGGTCGGATTTCGACACCTTGGACCGTTCCAGAACCCGCAGGGCTTGAATCAGGGCAGAGCCTTCTTCTTCATTCATTTCGAAACTCATCGGGGATCACCTTCGCAAGCAGGCGTTCACGGTCGTCGCCGAAGCGGACGGACATTAAAAAGCAGGGGTCCAAAGGAGCCTGCTTGCCTTGCAATCTTTCATGGAGCATCATATTAGATTAATGAAGTGCATTTCCGTATGCAAGAGTTGATTGTGTCACTTTCCATCAGGGTTGGTCATGATCACGAATAAAACGACCCGTGTCCGCAAGAGCGGCAGAACATTTCCCGCCTGTTTGGCCTGTCACGCGGATCCGGGATTTACCTGGGCCTGCGGGTGCGGCTTCGCGCTCTGCACCGACTGCCTGAGGCAAAACAACGATTTGTGGATGGGAGGGGGACGTACCTGGCGCTGCCCGCAATGCGGCATGGAGCATCTGGGCCCCAATCGGTGAACGTCCGTGCCGTGGGCTTGAGCCACGTAAGCGGATAGGAGAACAACCGGGGGGCGAGGCGATCACACCCCGCCCCCCGTGAGACAACTACATCAATACCATCACGCGGCCAGCGCGCGCATCTCGGCCAGGACCGGCTCCCAGGTGGAGTTGGGCTTGTTCAGCTTTTTTTCCACCAGAACCGCGAAATAGACCGCACCCTCGGCAATACGCAGATCCCCGTTCTCCAGGGCGGCCTTGGCCTTCTCCCCTTGCACCGCAGTCTCCTCGCCGGTATCGGCGACGCTGCGCCAGTAGGCCAAAGCCTCCTGGCGGTTGACGAATCGTTCCGTTTGCGCCCTGGCCTCGGACAGGGAGCCGATCCGGACCGCGTTGCGACCGAACGTCATGGTCCAACCGTTCGAGGCCCAGCCGCGCGCCTCGGCGATCGCCTCATCCAAACGTTTCAGCATGGCGGATTTGTCCATGTTTTCCTCGCTCCTCGACCGATCAGTCCATGCCCATGTCGATGTATCCGGTCGGACAGATCTCCGCACAGATGTGACACCCCACGCAGCGTTCGTAGTAGGTGAACATCACCTCGCCCTCGGGATTGCCCCCGAACTTGGTGATGGCATGCTGGGGACAGAAGAGCATGCACTGGTTGCACTCGAAACACAAACCGCAGCTCATGCAGCGTCCGGACTCGGCGGCGGCCTGCTCGCGGGAGAGGGGCTCCAGCACCTCGCGCCACGACCCTTTCACCACCTCCGGATGATCCACCGTGCGCTTCTTTTGCGGGGACTCGACGAAGTAGTCGGACTTGAGCTTGTCGTATTTGATCACGTCGCGGCGGGACGGCTTGGCCGGCAGGGCCTTGCCGTTCAAGAGCAGATCGATGGACTCGGCGGCCTTGCGACCATGGCCGATGGCGGTGGTGAGCAGGGTGATGGCCACCGCGTCGCCGCCGCCGAAGACGTTGTCGAGTCCCTCGATCTTCTGGTTGTGATCGACCTTCAGCCACGGCGTGCCGCCGGTGGCCTGCTCGAGGCCGGTCATGTCCGTGGTTTGACCGATGGAGGCCACCACCTGGTCCGACTCGACGACGAACTCGGTGCCGGCCTCGGGCTTGAAGCGGAAGAACGGGATGGGATGGTTCCACCCCTCTTCGCCCTTATCCTTCTTGACCATCTTGATGCACTTGAGACCCGTCACCTGCCCGCCTTCGCGCACCACCTCGACGGTACCGGCCTGGTAGACCATCGCGGTCCCCTCGGCGAGCGCCTCGTCGAATTCGTAGCCCGAGCACTTCATCTCCTCCCGAGGCACGGCGGAGACCAGCGTCGCCTTGGAACCCAGACGCAACGCCAACCGCGCCACGTCCATGGCCACGTCGCCATCGCCGATCACCGTCACATGCTTGCCGATGGGCATGCTTTCGCCTTGCAGCGCGAATTGACGCAGAAATTCAATGGCATTGGTGACATTCGAACCGTTGGCGCCCGGAATCGGCAAGCCGCGCCCCTTTTGCGCGCCCACGGCCAGAAACACCGCATCGTAGTCGCGGGAGAGTTGCTCCAGGGAGATATCGACCCCCACCCGGACGCCGCACTTGAGCTCAACGCCCAGATCGAGGATCCGTTGGCATTCGGCCTCCAGCACCGCGCGGCTCACCCGGTAGCCCATGATGCCGTAGTGCATCATGCCACCCGGCTTGTCGTTCGCCTCCAGGATCACCACGTCGTGACCGCGCAGGGCGAGTTGATAGGCGCAGGAGAAGCCACCCGGTCCGGAACCGACCACCGCCACCCGTTTGCCGGTTTTTTTCTCCGGTTTGGGGAAAGCGAGCCCCTTTTCGATGGCATAGTTGCCGATCGCCTGTTCCACGGCGTTGATGTGGATGGTCTCGTCCCGGAACTGCCGGTTGCAGCCACCCTGACACGGCGCCGGACAGACCCGTCCCATCACCGCTGGAAACGGATTGGTGCGGGTGAGCCGGTAGAACGCCGCGGCCCAGGGATCCGGGCCATCCTTCCAGACGCCACGGATCAGGTTGTGATAGCCGCGAATGTCCTCGCCCGCCGGGCAGGCGTTGGAGCAGGGCGGCACCCGCTCCACATAGGTGGGACATTTGCCGCTGCGGTCGCCATAGGCAACCACGCGGTCCAGTCCCTGCTCAATGGCGAAGGGTTCGTAAACCCACTCCTTGGCGGACTGATAATAGGGATTGGTCGCGATCATGAGCGCCTCTGTCAAAACCGGATGTGAGCGGATTGATTGAACGAAACGCGTGCATGACGATAGTTGTCGATCATGAACTTGTCAAACGGCAGGCCGGTCTCCTCGAAGAACCGCTTCCAACCGATGCGATCGATCCATTCGCCCATCCGCTCCCAGTCGCGACCACCGGCCTTGTAGGCGCCCAGAATGCGCTTGAGGAGTTCGGAAACCTCGGGCCAGCGTGGCGGATTGTTCGGCAGGCCGTGGGCAACCAGTTTCATGTTGCCGGGCTTGGTGCGGGCGTTGGAGTTTTTGCCGCCCACCCAGATGGCGAGCTTGGAGTGTTCCGGATGGTTGATCTCCATGGCCGGGCAGGCGCCGAAGCAGGCCCCGCAATAGATGCACTTCTCCTCGACGACCATCAGCGAGGGCTTGCCGTTGACCGTCGTGGGACGGATGGCGGCCACCGGGCAGCGGGCCACGGTGCTGGGCATTTCGCAGACGTTGGCGAGGATCTCGTGGTTGATGCGCGGCGGACGGGTGTGCTGGACCACGACCGCGATGTCGGCCTGACCACCGCAGTTGATTTCGCAGCAGGAGGTGGTGAGGCGCACGCGGTTGGGCATCTCTTCGTGGGCGAAGTCGTGGAACAGGGCATCCATGATGCTCTTGGCCACGCCCGAGGCGTCCACGGCGGGGATGTCGCAGTGCAGCCAGCCCTGGGTGTGGGCGATGGCGCTCACCGACGGGCCGGTGCCGCCCACCGGATGACCGGCGGCCTCGAGGGCGGCGATCAGGGAATCGACGTTGGCGGCGTTGGGGGTCATGAACTCCACGTTGTTGCGCACGGTCCAGCGCAGATGACCGTCCGCGAAGCGGTCGGCCAGATCGCACAGACGACGCACGATATCCACCGTCACCTGACGATGGGTGGCGGCGCGCACGGTGAAGAGCACGTCACCGCTTTCGGCGACATGCTTCAAGACGCCGGGACGGGGCCGTTCATGATACTTCCACTTGCCATAGTTTTTCAGGCTGACGGGATGGAGGAACTCGTCCAGTTCGTGTGGACCGTTCTCGATGGTTTTCCATTTACGCTCGGTGGCCATGGGTAATGCAACTCCCTAGAAATATCAAAGGATCAGGAATGAAGCGTTCAGCGAATCGACGCCATCAGGCGGCATCGCGCTCGGTCTCGTCCGCCTCGTCGTCGGCCTGGTACTCTCCGGCCTTGAAGAACGGGTTGTCGCGCGGATGGGCGATCATCTCCACCGTGGCCTTCAGTCCGACCGCATCCAGGAACTGTTGAATCCCCACCCGTTCGATGCACTCGCCGATGCGCTCGTGATCCAGACCGTTCTCCGACCAGTAGTCGATCATGCGATCCACCAGTTCGATGAAGGCGTCCACATCCTCGTCGCTCTCCATCTTCATGAAGGGAACCATCACCGAGCCGAGCATGTTGCCAACCTTGAGATGCCCCTTGCCGCCCACCAGCAAAGTGATGCCGCGATCGTCGCCGGGGGAGAGGGCCTTGGGCATGACGTTCAGGCAGTGCATGCAGCGCACGCAATCCCGGTTGTCGATGACCATCTCCTTGCCTTTCAAGGTGATGGCCTTGGTGGGGCAGCGGGTGATGACGTTGTTGACCAGATAGTCCAGACCCTTGGCATCGATGAACGTCGCCACCTCGGCCTGGTCGATCTTGATGTCGTCGCGCCAGGTGCCGATCACCGAGTAGTCGCTGCGCTGGATGCTGTTGGTGCAGTCGTTCGGGCAGCCGGAGAACTTGAATTTGGCCTTGTAGGGGAGCTGCGGACGGTGGGTGAGATCGGAATAGTACGAGAGCACCTTGCCATGGACGTGCAGGGTGTCGTAGCAGGCCTGCTCGCAGCGGGCCGGGCCGACGCAGGAGAGACCGGTGCGCACCGTGGCGCCGGCGCCGCCCAGATCCCAACCGAGCTGGTTGAGTTCATCGAAACAGACCTGGACGTTTTCGGCCTTGATCCCCTGGAGTTGCAGGTTGCCGGTCTGGCCGTGCATGGAGAGCAGACCGGAGCCGTGCTTTTCCCAGATATCGCAGATTTCGCGCAGGGCCTTGGTGCTGTAATGCAGACCGGGGGCCGGCTGGATGCGCATGGTGTGGAACTCGATGGCCTCGGGGAACTTGTCGCCGATCATGCTGTAGCGGCTGATGATCCCGGCGCCGTATCCATGCACGCCGACCACGCCTCCTTTCCAGTACCCCATGCGGGTCTCGTAGGAGTAATTGAGTTGATCGAGCACGCCGCGCACCATGGTCTTGCCGGTGCGTTGGGCGGTCTCCTTGAACCCCTTGACGAAGCTCGGCCAAGGCCCTTTTTCCAGCTCGTCGATCATTGGGGTTGGGTTGAGTTGAAACTTTTCATCATTTTTTTGTTGCTGTTCGCTCATGAGGTCGCTCCCGTGACGCTTATGAAAAACCAAAGACGATTCTTATATTGATTCTTATTTTACCGCAACTCTTCCGTATCGGATAGGCGCGGGTGGGTGAGGGGGTGTCCCATCTGGCCAATATGCTGGCTTGCCAATCATTTTTCACGAGGTTACATTTCAGGATAGAGTCGATGGTATACTAAAAAGTTCCGCAATTCCACCATCAATATTTTTATTTCAGAATATCATGATAAACTGATGCGGAAATTTTTGATCTGACTCGTTTTTTTGCTTGCTTTGGGTCAAGTTCACGCTTATCAAATGATTTTATCGGCTGCACGGAATACAGCGCGCAGGCACCCTTTCGCCTCCATCAGCATACCAAGGAAAACCGCCATGTGGAAACCGGAATACAGCGTCGGGGTCGGCCCCATCGATGATCAGCATCAACGTCTGTTTCAAATGTTCGGCCTGTTGATGGATTCGGTTCACAAGGGCGACACGGAATCGACCCTGGATCGCATTTTCGTACAGTTGCGCGGCTATGTCACCAGCCATTTTCGCTTCGAGGAGCGGCTGATGCGCAAGGCCGGCTACGCGGAACTGGAGGAGCACGAGGGGCTGCACGACAAGATCCGCGAGAACCTGTGTGAGTTCCGTTCCCGTTTCAACAAGGCCCAGGACGACGAAACCCGCAATGCGGTGGTGGACGCGGTGGTGCTGTTCCTGAACCAGTGGCTGGTGGGCCACATCCTCGGCGAGGATATGAAATACATGCCCTATCTCAACACCCCGGAGATCCAGAAGATCGCCGCGACCTATTACCACGACGAGAAGGGGTGAGACGGTCCTGAGTGGAGCAGCTGGCGCGGAAACGCCCGGTGGGCGCGCGGAATCGGGATGATCAAGAGGCGAAAAAACCGGCCATGGATGGTGTGCCATTCATGGCCGGTTTTGTTTTTTTCGACAGTGCGGCTTGGTTCGTCTTGTCGGATCTGACGTTGCGCGGGCAGGGGGATTGTCAGCCTCGTTCTGGTTGGTCTGCCGATGGGTTTCAAGCCTTGTCCAGGGTAGCGAGATTTCTTTAATAGACCAGAATGTCAGGATGCCCGGTTGGCAGTTTGTCTCCCACGATGGCCAGGGTGCGTGCGCAGTGCCGGCGTGCGTCACTTCTCTCGCCCATCTCGAGTAGCACAGGCCCAGATTGTCGAGGATGTTGGCGACTGCGGGATGGTCTGGCTCCAAAGCGGTCTTGTTGATCGATATGCCCGCTCCAGGTATTTCCGAGCGGGTTCAAATTCGTCCAGAATTTTCAGAACCAAGCCCAGGCTGTTGAGGATGGCGGAGAATTCGACTGGACATGACCCAGGAGTATTCTCAAACATATCCAGGGATGTTGGAAGCATTCTCGCGCTTGCGCAAGCTCACCCATTGCTTTCAGTGCTAGACCAAGATGACATGCAGCTTCGAATGGAGCGTCGTGGCGGTGGATGCCATCGTCAGGTGACGAAAAGTCTCTTATTTCATCATTTTGGGCGCCAACCCCCGCTGGAGGTGAAGGGGGTGGCGCCCGTCGGGGACAACAATCAGGTGACCGGATAGACCTTGCCGAGCAGGGCGGTGAACCCCGCCGCCGGGACCGGCTTGTGGAAGAGATAGCCCTGTCCCATGTCGCAGCCGCGCGAGCGCAGGAATTCGGCCTGTTGGAGCGATTCGATCCCTTCGCCGATCACCTTGCGGTTGAGGGCCTTGGCCAGGGAGAGGATCGCCTGGACCAGGATGCCGGATTCGGAGTCGGCGGAGATGTCCGGGATGAAGGTGCGGTCGATCTTGATGCCGTTGACCGGCAGCCGTTTGAGCACGCTCAACGACGAGTAGCCGGTGCCGAAGTCGTCGAGCCAGAGGTTGACCCCCAGGCGGCTCAAGTGTTGCAGCATGTTCATGGCCTTGGCTTCGTCCTCGGAGAGGATGTTCTCGGTGATCTCCAGGATCAGGGCCGTGGGGGGGAGGCCGGTGATGTGCAGGATCTCGGGGATGCGGTCGTCGGTGGAGAGTTCCCGGCAGCGGGTGCAGGAGATGTTGACCGAGATGACGAAATCGGCGCTGTCCGGACGTTGGCGCCAGGCCTGTGCCTGGGCGCAGGCGGTCTGGATGGTCCAGGCGGTGATCTGGGCGATCAGGCCGGTCTCCTCGGCCAGTCGCACGAAGGTGGCCGGCGAGATGCTGCCCCGGGTGGGATGTTCCCAGCGCAGGAAGCTCTCCGCGCCAATCACCCGTCCAGATGCCAGATCGACGATCGGTTGGTAATGGATCACCAGTTCGTCCCGCTCCAGGGCGTGGTGGAGATCCTTTTCCAGGGCGACGCGCTCCTCGGCCTCGGCGTGCATGTCCGGGGTGTAGAAGCGATAGGCGTTGCGGCCATCGCTCTTGGCGCGGTACATGGCGGTATCGGCGTTCTTGAGCAGGCTGTCCAGATCCTCTGCGTCGTCCGGATAGACCGTCACCCCTACCGAGCCGGAGATGAAGGCCTCCTGGCCCATGAGAGAGTAGGGGAGGATGAGCTGGGAGAGGATCTCCGCGGCGACCCGTTCGGCAAACGGACCGCGGGCCATGTCCGGCAGGATCACGGTGAACTCGTCGCCTCCGAGGCGGGCCACGGTATCGGATTTGCGCACGCAGGTGAGCAGACGTTTGGAGGTCTCCCGCAACAGCGCGTCGCCGGCGGCGTGGCCCATGGTGTCGTTGACCCACTTGAAGCGGTCCAGATCGATGAACATCAACGCCACGCGGCTGCTGGCGCGGCGGGCGCGAATCAGCTCGCGATTCAGACGGTCGAGGAACAGGGAGCGGTTCGGCAGGCCGGTCAGGGGGTCATAGTTGGCCTGACGCCGCATCTCCTCTTCGCCGCGCTTGAGTTGGGTGATGTCGCGCAGGGTGGTGACCAGCGCCGGTTCGTCGTTGAACTGACTCCAGCCGGTGGCGGTGTCGATGGTGGCGGCACGGTCGTCGAGACGGGTCAGTTCCAGCTCCGCGCTCCAGAAGCGCGGGGACATGGCGGGCTGATCGGCGATGGTTTGCAGCAGCCGTTTCCAGGCATCGTTGTTGAAGAAGGTCAGAATCGAGGCGCCGAGCAGCTCTTCGGAACTCCCCAGGCTCAGAATCTGGGCCGCGACGCGGTTGGCCAGGAGAATCTTGCCATCCCGATGCACGAGCACCCCTTCCGGAAGGTTTTCGAGCAAGATCCGGCAGTCTTCGAGGTAGACCGATGCCGCTTTGTCCGCGAGCTGAGGATTCTCTGAAATCTCTGAGATCGTCATGGGTTCACCGGGATCGTGTGGCGCGGGCGGTTCGTGCGCGAACAGGCGTTGCAAACAGGAACGGGCGACCTGGGCGTGCGCATCGAGAGTGGTGATGAATACGGGATTTGTTGCATAAAGTCAAGAAGGGCGCTCGGTTGCTGGCACGTCACGCCCATCAATGACCGCGGTTGCCGTGCGTCGAGCGCACGCGCGCCGGTTGGTCATTCCCCGGCCCGATGTTTGGTCAGGAGGCGACTCCAACGATCGGTATCCTCGGAAACCTTCTCCTCCATCTGGTCGATGTAGAGGCGGGTTCGTTCCGATTCGTTGGCTTCGGCTTGCCAATCGAGTGAATAACCGTTCTCCTCGATCAACCGGGCCAGCTCCAGCAGGGCGAGGAGCATGTTCTCCTTCATCTGCCGGGCCTCCCGCTCGTAGATGTGACGCAACCAGTCATCCGCCTCCTCGGCGGCCAACCGTTCCCAGATCCAGGTGACCGGCGCGTCGTAGAGGGTGCCCTCCCACTGTTTGGCGTAGCCATCCAGATCGCGGAACGCCTCTTCCGGCTTGCCGATGATCAAGGAGATGTCCGCCTCCGGATCCTCGGTGCTCAAGTGTATCTCACCGAAGGCAAAGGGGTTTTCATCCTTGTGGCGCCTGAACCACTGGCCGAGTGCCCGGCACAGCTCCTCGATCTGCATGACTGACTCCTTGTTTGACCGTGGAACGCTTCGAAAGAGGGGTTCCACGGGTGGGGGTGAGGGGGGGCTCCCCCCAGCCTATAACGTTAACGCAACAGATGGTAATACCGCTGCATGAAGATACGCGCCCCATCGGCGAATTTCCAGGGTGAGGCCAACAGATCGTCCATCAAATCGGCCCGTGCGATCAGGTTGTGGTCGATCGCCTCGCCATCGGCGAACACGAATGGCCCGTCGTACACCCCGACGTAGACGCAGACGTTGTGCCGCTTCACCCAGGGTTCGCCCTCCCGCGAGCGGCAGAACGAGCCCTGCCAGGGGTCGTAGTCCACCAGACGGATGATCGCGCGGGTGGCCGGATCGTGGGTTTCGGCCTGCAGCAGGCGATGATAGTGGAGCGCGTCGTCGGCGATCACCACCTCCTCGATGCCGACCTCCTCGCGCATCTCCTTGATGGCGTTGGCGTCGAAGGCGGCGCGCCCGAGTTGTCGGTCCTCGGTGACGACATGACCGCCCACCGCCTTGTCCCACATGAAGGGGTTTTCCGGACGGTTGCCCCGTTGCACCATACGGATCAGCCCGCTGCTGGTCAACAAAATGATGTGGACCACCGGCACGGCCAGGTGGGCATCCCCATGGGCGCGGGCGTGGGCGCGGATTTCCGCCAGCAGGGCCACCCGCTCTTCGGTCTTGACGAACCGTCCATGCCGGTCCGTGGCATGCAGCCATTCGCTCATCTGAAATTCTCCATTTTCCGGGTCGTTTTGGCAATCGGAACGGGTGGAAGCGCCTGGATCCACCCCTGGCAGGCGTTCAACAACGTTTCGGGATCGCAGCTCGGGTTGGGTTCGAACGGCGCGCGGATCAAGGGCTGCCCCCCTGCCTTGGAGAGGGAGAAGTTCGGCGTGGTGCGTTCCAGGAGTTCCAGCCAGGCCGCTCCGGTGAGGCTTGCGACCGGTTGGGTCGGATGGAGCCGCAGGCAGACGCGGCGCAGCAGCGCGGAGAGGTCGGCGGCCAGCCGAGCCGGGTCGGCCTGCTGTGCGTGTGCGGCGCGGATGCGGGCGAGTTCCCGGAGTGCCGCGTCACGGTACCGGTGGCGCGCACGCCAGACCCGCCAGGCCCAATAGCCCATCACGATGAGCGCGAGGGCCCCGATGATCAGCCACCAGCCCAGGGCCGGCGGCCACCAGGAGAGGGGTTCCGGCAGGTGGATGTCCCGCAGCGGCAATGGGGAGGGGTTCATGCCGCCCTCCCGTGGTGGTTGGCCAAGAGTCCGGTCGTGGCCTCCGCATCGGTGGAGACCGAGACGAATCGGGCCCCGATGCGTTGGCAGAGGTCACGCAGGCCATCGTGGCGGGCGGCGAAGCGGGCCGCATGGGCCTGGCGGATGGTTGGATCATCGACCAGGAGGAGTCGTTGGCCAGGGGTGCCTGGCGCTGCGATCGGATAGCGTCCGCCGGCTGGGGGCAGGCTCCGCTCCAGGGGGTCGTGGGGGAGGAAGAGGGTCACGTCGTGACGTCGGGCCAGTTGCGCGAGCTGGGCATGATCCGGATCGCGCAGACCGCGAAAGTCGCTGCACAAGAGCACCTCGCCCCCCGGCAACACCAGCCGATCCAGACGGGCCAGGGCCAAGGCCAGGGCGCCTTCATCGGGCGTGGGCAGGGTGGTGGTTTCCATCTGGCCGAAGCGGTGCAGGGCGCGGATCAGGGCGATCACGGCCCGGTCGCCTCGGGCGGGACGCAGTTCGGCGTGGTTCTGTTCGGAGAAGAGCAGGGCGCCGATCCGATCGCCCTGGCCCACGGCGCTCCAGGCGGCAAACGTGGCGGCGCGCGCGGCCTGGACGATCTTCTCGCGTCCGCGGGTGGCATGGAACATCGGTCGGCGGCAGTCGATCCAGACCATCAGCGCCCGTTCGCGCTCCTCGCGAAAGAGTTTGACATGCGGTTTGCCGGTGCGCGCCGTGACGCGCCAATCCATGTGCCGCACCTCGTCGCCGGCCTGATAGAGGCGGGTTTCGGCAAACTCCATGCCCCGTCCCTTGAGCGGGGCGCGATGGCCCCCCGCGCTGGATGAAACCTGCCGCCGGGCGGCGTGGGGGGCGGCATGGGCGGCGTGGCGCAGGGCCAGGAGTTCATCGATGTCGATCACCGATTCAAGGACGGGTGGCGTCATGGCACGGGAACGCGTTCGAGCAGCAGGGTGATCAGACGATCCGGGGTGGCTCCCCGCGCCTCGGCCTCGAAGGTCAGACCGATCCGGTGGCGCAGGATCTCCGAGGCCAGCGCCCGCACATCCTCGGGTATGACGAACGCCCGTCCGGCCAGCCAGGCGTGGGCCCGCGCGCAGCGGTCCAGCGCGATGGTCGCCCGCGGACTGGCCCCGTAATGGACCCAGCCGGTCAAGGCCGGGTCGTAACGTTCGGGATGGCGCGTCGCCAGGACCAGTTGCACCAGATAGCGCTCCACCGCCTCGGCCATGTGCATGCCGAGCACCTCGCGCCGCGCGGCCAGGATGGTCTCGGCGGCCACTCGCTTTGTCAGGGGCACGGCGGATGCGGGGTCAGGCCGCGCCTCGAGCGCCTCGGCGCGCACCAGACGCAGAATGTCCCGTTCGGTCTCGGGGGTGGGATATCCCAGGCGCACCAGCATCAGGAAACGGTCCAACTGCGCCTCGGGCAGGGGATGGGTCCCTTCGTGCTCGATGGGATTCTGGGTCGCCATCACCAGAAAGAGCGCCGGCAGGGGGTGGCTTTTCGCGCCCACGGTGATCTGCCGCTCGCCCATGGCCTCCAGCAGGGCGGATTGCACCTTGGCCGGCGCGCGGTTGATCTCGTCGGCCAGGATCAGGTTGTGAAACAGCGGACCGGGCTGGAACTGGAAGCTCCCCTCTTGGGGTCGAAAGATCTCCGTGCCGGTCAGGTCGGCGGGGAGCAGGTCCGGGGTGAACTGGATGCGCTGGAACGCCCCTTCGAGCTGTTCGGCCAGGCACTTGATCGCCCGTGTCTTGGCCAGTCCCGGCGCCCCTTCGACCAACAGATGTCCATCGGCCAGGAGCGCGATCAACATCCGGTTGACCAGCATCTCCTGACCGAGAATCTTGCGGCTGATGGCCTCTTCCAGCCCCTTGAGGAGAGGTTGGGTGGACATGTCGTTACTTCGTCAGCTTCTGACAGGCCTTGACGCAGGCGGCACAGGATTCGGCCATCGCCTTGCAGGTGGCGTGTTTGTCGGCATGTTTGCGGCATTCGGCCTCGCAGGTGCGGCAGACCTCGATGCAGACCGCGGCCAGCTTGGCCAGATGTTTGGAGTCCAGGTTGGCCAGTTGGAACATGGCGCGGGAGACCGGCAGCATCTCGCTGACAGAGCTGGCGCAGGCGGCCAACGTGGTATCGCCGGCGCGGAATGCCGACAGACAGTGGGCCAGGCAGGCCTCACCCGTGGCGATGCAGTCCAGGGTGGCGGTGAGGATGGCCTGGTTCTTGGGGGCGGCGGCGTGATGCTGATGGTGATCGTGATCGTGAGACTCCCCGGCGGCCAGGAGATCTTGAGTCAACGTGCCGAGCAGAACCGTGGCGGTGCCGGCGGTGAGCAGTTGGCGGCGGTTGAGTGGGTTGATTTCGGTGGCGGGCATGGTGTTCTCCGGACAAGGTTACGGATAATGGGATGAAAGGGACGGGCGAATAGTACGTTTCTGGCTTCGCGAAGGCAATTCTTTTCTGGATGGGGAGGGGCGTTCCGTGGCGTCAAAAGCGGTTTCTATCGCGTTCCTGGTTGGGTTATGATGGCTTTTGTGCGTGATGTGTGATCTGGGTGCAGCCTGAGTGCGGAAAGGGTGAGCGATGAACGGGAAAACGAGTATAGGGCTTGTCGTGGCCTGGATGTTCGGGATGGGTTTGATGGGGGTGGTCGCTCCGGCGTGGGCGGCGACTCCAGAGAGAACGAGCCTGGCCGAGCTGGAGGAGGTCAACACGCGCATCCTGGGGAGCGCGTGGGTGGTGGCCCTGCCCGGTGACAAGGAGCGTTCCGGTTTCACCCTCTCCAGGGATGGTCATCTCTTTCGCGCGGGCCAGCCGTTCTCCCCGAAAGTGGAGGTCACCGACGAACAGGGCGTCTCCCGTTCGGATGTGCGCGAGGTGCGCATTTCGCCGCCGAGTCCCTCGGGACGGTGGGCCCTCATGACCGCATGCGAACCGGTGGTTTCCGGCGAGCCCCTCTGCTGGTTCCAGTATCTGCTCGATCTCGAAAAAAGGCAGCTCATCGACCTGGCCTGGGCCAAATATCCCCAACCCGTGCCGCTCTATTGGCCCGCCGGCGAGCGCCACCTGGTGCTTCCGACCAGCGCCGAGGGGGAGTTGTGGCTGGTGGCGGTGGATATCGAGAAACGCATTGCCGTGGATCTCCATTTCGAGTCCCTGGTGCTCGAGGTGGCCCGTCCCATGGGGTGTCGCAACGAGGAGATCCCGTATGCCCTCGATCTGGAGAGTCTGACCTGGACCCCGGACCGGCAGGCTGAACTGGCGGTCTATTTCAACTGTTCCCCACAAGACAAACTCAAGCGTGTCACGGTCCGGCTTGATCCGGTCCTTGGAAAACTCCAGGCCATGCCGGAGCGCGCCGTCAAGGCCGGGGCCACCTCCGGGGAGACGGCAGCGGTTAAGCCGAGTTTCGACTGTGCCAAGGCGGCCTCGGCGGTGGAGAAGCTGATCTGCGGTCATGCCGAGTTGGCGACCTTGGATGGGCAACTGTCCGCGCTCTACAAGCAGGCGCTTGCCCGTGTATCGGACGCGGAGGCGTTGAAGAAGAGCCAGCGTGATTGGTTGCGTCAGGAGCGCAATGGTTGTGCGGATGTCGCCTGTCTGCGCACCGTCTATCAAGGTCGCCTCGCGGCCTTGGAGAAGAAAGGATCCGGCGCGGAGCCGGCCATCTATCCGGCAACCTATGTGGGTGGTTTCACCGGCAAGGAGTCGTTGCATCTGACCGCGGACGGCAAGATTCTCGAAGAGGGGCGTCAGACCGGTCATTTCCGGCATGACGACAGGTCGTTATGGTCCGAGGCGCGTTATCCGCTGCTGTTGGTTCAGGAGGAGGCCGGTGCGCGTATCGAGCGGCACTGCATGATCCAGCCGGATCTGGTGAAACTGATCTGCAACGAGGGCGGGACCGCCTACTCCGAGTTCACCCGTCAGGGCGCGGTGCCCAAGGTGTCGTTGCCCAAGGCCAGGAAGTGCGATGAGGAGCAGCTCTATCTCGATGTCATGGAGGAGGCGCGCAAGGCGGTTCCGTGGCTGGAGCTGAAGGGGTCCACGGAGATTTCGGAGGACGAGGGAGGGGTGTGTCACATCACGCTCTATTTTCTGCGTGACGGGAAGGCGGTGAATGTACGTGCCAGCTATCCGAAGCAGGCGCGTCCGGTGGGTTTGACCTGGATCGACAAGCCGAAACCGCCGAGGTGATACCCGGTCGGTACACGGGTTGGCGGGGGGTGGAAGATGTCCCCGGATTCGGGGTCGCGGTTGATGGTATGGGATGACTTGTTGGTTTTGATGAGGACGTGCAAAGTATGACCGATGCGCGCTTGTCGGCGATGGGGATCTCTTGTGGATGCGCCTGATGGCGCAACGGGTTGCCGGTGCCAGGTGGTCGCATGGATCATCCATGCAACGTTCGGGAAATCGTCTCGATTGCACTCAAAAAATTCTCGTCCAGTGGAATCATTCCCAGTCTGATCAGCAGATCTTTGTTGCGCTGTACAACACTTCCTCCAACAAAACACGGTATGTTTGTCGCCTTCGAGAAATGCTGTATGGGCGACAGGTCTGTTGTTTCGAAATCATACAATTTTCCAGCCAATATCACCCCATGAAATTTTGTAACCGTTCAGCCCAGTAAAGTGCTTCAGGCGATCAGAAATATCAAAACAGT
>JADGAY010000056.1 GCA_015231775.1 Magnetococcales bacterium
ATTCGAACCCTGGGTGGGGTCACCCCCACAACGATTTTCGAGACCGTCCCATTCAACCGCTCTGGAACTCCTCCGCGCGCCGGTGGGATCGGTATCGCATCATTTCATCGACATCGCCGACCGGAACGAACATGATACACCATCCAACCGGTTTTGACAAGCGCTTTGACACGCCTTGACCGTGCCTCGCCCATCTGGGGCAACCGAATCGCGGTGGAAGAGCCAACCCACCCCATCTCCGCACGACTTTTTGGCGCCTCGTCACGGCGACAGGTCGGGTGTCGGTTTGTCACCGCACCACTTTTGACGCTCCAACCGGGCAAACCGGCGCGGGGAGTCCTGATCCCACCGCTCGGGAAGCGCCTGAATCCCCCAACCCTGGTTCCCTTTTCGACCCGTTCGTGGCATGATGACGATCCCATGAGACATGCCCTCCTCCCCACCCCACTCTTCGTGCAAATCTGGCGCCGCCATCTCCTGGTGTGGCGCAAGAACATCGCCACCTCCATCGTCGGCAACCTCGGAGAGCCGTTCCTCTATCTGCTCGGCATGGGCTACGGCCTGGGTCGCTACGTCGAAACCATGGGAGAGATCCCCTATCCGGTCTACCTCACCGCCGGCATCCTGGCCTCCAACTCCATGTATGCCGCCACCTTCGAGGCCATCTACAACAGCTTCACCCGCATGACCCGTCAGCAGACCTTCCACGCCATGCTCGCCACCCCGGTGAGCATCGCCGACATCGTGGCCGGCGAAGTGACCTGGGCCGCCACCAAATCCCTCCTCTCCGGATCGGCCATCCTGCTCGTCGGCTGGCTCATGGGCTCGGTCACCGCCCCCACCGCCCTGCTCGCCCTGCCGGTGGTGCTCCTCTCCGGCCTGGTCTTCGCCTCCATGGGCATGGTGATCACCGCCACCGCGCCCAACTATGATTTCTTCATGTATTACTTCACCTTGATCATCACCCCCATGTTCCTGTTCTGCGGGGTGTTCTTTCCCGTCGATACCCTGCCCCTCCCGCTTGAACTCGCCACCCAACTCCTTCCCCTCACCCACGTCGTCGCCCTGATCCGCCCCCTGACCACCGGCGTGCCGTTCGAATCCCCGCTCTGGCACCTCCTCGCCCTCCTCGCCCTCCTCGCCCTCTTCTTCCCCCTGGCGGTAAATCGTATCCGAAAACGCATCATCGTTTAAGTTCCCGTCCCAACCTGCCGATTCATAGGTTGCGGAGGGTCAATCGTGGCCAAATCAACTTGGCATGATGGGTGTATCCCCCATCGTTCCACCGGTGAATCGCCTCATCAGGAGCGGGATCGGTAAAAATAGTTTGGCGAACGCAACAGGATTCTCTTATAATCGAGGGCTATTTTGTACCAGGATCCAAGCGGGCACCATCCCGCCCCGATCCAGCCCTATTAATGAAAAATAAAGGAGAACCACGCACATGGCTGACCTGTTTTCCGCGCAATGGATGAACCGCTTTCAAACCGAATGGAACAACGAACCCGAACTGGGCGATGCCTTGGCCAAGATCGGTTTCAATTCCACCATCGCCTATGGCATCGATGGCGAGGACGCACCGCGCGGGGTGCTGGTGATCGAGGGAGGCAAGGCGGTCAAGAGTGGCGCCTATGCCGGTGAAGAGGTGAACTGGGATCTGCGCGCCAGCGAGGATAGCTGGAACAAGTGGATCGAAAAAGGGCTGGGCATGATGGGACTGGGCATGGCCTACACCACCCGCAAGCTCAAGTTCGAGGTGGGCGACTATGGCGCGATGATCAAGGATCCGCGCATGGCCGGCCCGTTCATCAAGTCGTTCACCGTCATGGGACGGGTATAAAAATCTCAATATTATCGAGAGGTTGAACACCCCGGCTTCCGAACGGAGGCCGGGGTCTTCATCGCCAGTCAAGGGGGCACGCACGTCATGACAAACCAAAAAACGTTCTTCGCGCTTCTCTCCGCGTTCATGGTGTCCTTGGCCGCGCCCCAGGCGCGCGCCGATGGCAACATCATCACGGTCGAAGCCGGCTCGATTGGTTCCACCACGACGTTGGGCGGCACCGTGGTCCCCTTCAAGGAGGTCGCCTTCACCGCGCAGATACCCGGACGGATCGAGTACATCGCCGGCGTGGAGGGTGACTGGTTCAAGAGCGGAACCGTCCTGGTGGCCCTGGACAACGATGACCTGCTGGCCATGCGCCGTTCCGCCCAGGCCGCCCTCGAATCCGCGGATGTCAACTGGAAGAATGCCCGAGTCCAGTACACCCGCCAGGTCTACAGCGGATCGGATTACGGTGGCTCGGACAACACCGGCATGGCCATGCCGCGCATGTGGGACTACATGGTCACCCGGCCCATGTCGAGCATGATCGGCATCGACAACCCCGAACTCACCCGTCGCGCCCGCATCTACAATCAGGGCTCCCAGATCGATCAGGCCTACGCGGGGCGCACCCAGGCCCAGGCCAAATTGCAGGAACTCGAGGCCAAGTTGCGGGATACCAAGTCGATCGCCCCCTTCTCCGGCGTGATCGTGGCCAAGCACATCGAAAAAGGGAATACCGTGCAACCCGGCATGCCGCTTCTGACCTTCGCGGACACGCGCCATCTCCAGGTCAAGGTGGACATCCCGGCCCGATTGATGCCCGGCATCCAAAAGGATATGATCATCCCGGCCAAACTCGATGTCGGCGACACCCGCATCGAAACCAAGGTGGCGCAGGTCTATCCCATGGCCGACACCCAGCGTCACACGGTGACCGTCAAGCTCGACCTGCCCAAGGATGCGCCGGGCGGTCCGGGCATGTACGCCGAGGTGATGATCCCGGATGTCACCACCCCGGTGAAAAGCATGCCGATCGTGCCCAAGGCCGCGGTCATCTGGCGTGGCAGTCTGCCGGCGGTGCTGATCGCACCCGATCACAAGGGCGATGAACCCCAGTTGCGCATGATCCGCCTGGGCGGCTTCGTGGACGACAAGTCCGTCAGCGTGCTGTCGGGTCTGTCGGTTGGCGAACGCATCCTGGCCAAGCCACCGACCGGCATGGCCACGGACTGGAGCCCCTCGGCCACCAATCCGGCTGGCAAGAAGATGGAGAAGCAGCACTAGCATGCTTGATGGGAGGTTAACTCCCCGCACGCCCCACCCGTGGATCTCTCTTTAGGGGAGTTCCACGGTACGTGCCCATCCGGAGCGACCTCGGCAACGCGTGTCGCTTCAACCCCTAAAGACCTCTCCCAAAGCGGCGGCCCCGAACCCTGCGACCCGGAAGCGCGAACCATGACGACATTCCACAAAGATTCGCTGCCCCCTCCCCCGACACCCACCATCCTCACGCACAATCTCGGGGTGGCGGGTTCGATGGCCAAGACCTTCATCCACTCGCCTCTCTCGCCGCTGCTGCTCTTCGCCTGTCTGGCCATGGGGATCATGGGGTTGCTCCTCACCCCCCGTCAGGAGGATCCGCAGATCTCGGTGCCGATGGTGGATATCTTCGTGCGCTACACCGGTGCCTCGGCGGATCAGGTTTCCACCCTGGTGGCCGAGCCGCTCGAACGGATCATGAGCGAAATCAAGGGTGTAAAACACGTCTATTCCGCCTCGGTACGCGGTCAGGCCATGGTGACCGTGGAGTTCGACGTGGGCCAGGACATGGAAGCGTCGCTGGTCAAGCTCTACGACAAGCTCGAATCCCACATGGATCTCATCCCGCCGGACGTGACCAAACCCCTGGTCAAGCCCAAGGCGGTGGATGACGTGCCGGTGGTGACCCTGACCCTCTGGTCCAACGATGTGGATGACTCGTCGCTACGCATCCTGGCCCTCGACGTGCTGCAAAAGGTCAACGAGGTGGAGAACGCCAGTCAGAGCTTCGTGGTCGGCGGACGCCCGGAACAGATCCGCGTCGAGGTCTCCCCGGAGCGCCTCAGCGGCTACGGCATCACCCTGGACCAGATCGCCCAGGCGATTCGCTCCGCCAACAGCGAAAAGGGGTTGGGCAGCGTCGAATCCGCGGACTTGGACTTCCAGGTCTATTCGGGGGCCTTCCTGAAGAACGCCCACGACGTGGCCCGGCTGATGATCGGCACCCACGGCGACCAGCCGATCCGGGTGCGCGACGTGGCCGAGGTCTTCTCCGGTCCAGAGGAGACCCAGCGCATGGTCACCTACACCACCGGACCGGCGGCGGATCAATCCGGTCCGATCGCCAATCAATCCGCGGCGGTGACCATCGCGGTCGCCAAGAAGAAGGGGGCCAACGGCGTCACCGTGGCCAACGACGTGCTCGCCAAGATCGAGGAGCTCAAAGGTCGTCTGATCCCCAAGAACGTCAACGTGGCCGTGACCCGCAACTACGGCGAAACCGCCAACGAAAAGGTCAACGAACTGCTCTTCAAGCTGCTGGTGGCCACCATGGCGGTCACGGTGCTGATCTGGTTCGCCCTCGGCTTCAAGCCGGCCACCGTGACCCTGATCGTGATCCCGGTGGTGATCCTGATGACCGTCTTCGCGGCGCTCATCATGGGCTACACCATCGACCGGGTGAGTCTGTTCGCCCTGATCTTCTCCATCGGCATCCTGGTGGATGACGCCATCGTGGTGGTGGAGAACATCTACCGGCGCTGGCTGATCGAGGACAAGTGCTGCCATCTGATCTCCATCGACGCGGTGCGCGAGGTGGGCAATCCCACCATCCTGGCCACCTTCACCGTGATCGCGGCGCTGCTGCCCATGGGCTTCGTGCGCGGCATGATGGGCCCCTACATGCTGCCGATCCCGGCCCTGGGGTCGGTGGCCATGCTCTTTTCGCTCTTCGCGGCCTTCATCTTCACCCCGTGGCTGGCCCAGCTCATCAAGCCGAGCATGCGCTCCCTGCACCACCACTCCGACAAGGAGATAAAAGGCTCGGAGCGGTTGGAGAAATTCTTCCGCTGGATCATCCCCGCCCTGCTGGACAGCAAGGTCAAGGGGTATGGCTTCCTGTTGCTGCTCATCGGTCTGTTCTTCCTGTCGATGCTGCTCTTCTACACCACGGATGTCACGGTGAAGATCCTGCCCCTCGACAACAAGCCGGAGTTCAACGTGGTGATCAACATGGCGGAAGGGACCGCCATGCCCAAGACCACCAATCTGGCGCGACGCATGACCCATGCTCTCAAGACCCAGATCCCGGAGATCACGGCCCTGCAAACCTATGTGGGATCCGCCTCGCCATTCAACTTCAACGGCATGGTGCGCCACTACTATCTGCGTCAGGACGCCTGGCACGGGGACATCCAGGTGCAGCTCCTGCACAAAAGCAAGCGCCAGCGCACCAGCCATGACATCGCCATCCAGGCACGCAAACTCCTCACCCCCATGGCGCGGGAGGTCGGCGCCAACATCGAGGTGGTGGAGATGCCGCCTGGACCGCCGGTGTTGCAATCGGTGGTCGCCGAGGTGACCGGCCCGGATGCCGACACCCGTCGCAAGACCGCGCGGGACATGGAGGCGATGTTCAAGAAATCCCCCTCCCTGGTGGATGTCGATACCTACATGCGCGAGCCTTATGACATCTGGCGCTTCGAGGTGGATACCGAAAAGGCGGTGCGACGCGGCATCACGGTGGAGGCCATCAACCGCAACCTCGGCATGGCCATGGGTGGGGCCCAGGTGGGCGACGTGAAGCGCGGCAGCGTGCTCGAGCCGACCTACATCGTGGTGCAGGTGCCAATGGGGGTGCGTTCCAACATCTCGAGCCTGAGCGATCTGCCGCTGGTCAACCCGCAAGGCAAAATCGTGCCGTTGGGCGAATTGGGCCGCTTTGTCAAACAGCCCCACGATCCGATCATCTTCCACAAGGATCTGCGTCCGGTCGAGTATGTGACCGCCGAGGTGGAGGGGCGTCTGGACGCGCCGATCTACGCCATGATGGACGTGGAGGCGATGCTCAAAAACTATACCGCGCCGGACGGGGTGAAGATCACCGGCGAAATGATGGGACCGCCCAAGAGCTACACCCAATCGGCCTTCGAGTGGACCGGCGAGTGGGTCGTCACCTATGAGACCTTCCGCGACATGGGTTTGGCCTTTGGGGTGGCGTTGATCCTGATCTACATGCTGGTGGTGTGGGAGTTTGGCAACTTCGTGCTCCCGGCGGTGATCATGGCACCGATCCCGTTGACGTTGTTGGGGATTCTACCCGGTCACTGGCTGCTGGACGCCAAGTTCACCGCCACCTCGATGATCGGCTTCATCGCCCTGGCCGGCATCATCGTGCGCAACTCGATCCTGCTGGTGGACTTCGCCAAGCAAGAGATCATGCGCGGAACCAACGTGCGCGACGCGGTGATCCTCTCGTGCAAGGCGCGCACCCGGCCCATCATCATCACCGCCCTGGCGCTGGTGGCCGGATCGAGCGTGATCCTGGGGGATTTCATCTTCCAGGGCATGGCGATTTCGCTCCTGTTTGGCTCTCTGGTCTCGACGCTTCTGACCCTGCTGGTGATTCCGCTGGGTTGCGTGAGCGCCAGTCATGCCTTTATCGATCCAGACTATACCCCCTCCTCCAAGGCCGGTCGTCTCGAAGGGGCTTGCGAGGCGGATTTGTCCCACACCTCGGCTCCCAAGCCGGCGGTCAAGGTGAACAAAGCGCCCCGGACCTCGATTCCCTTGGCCCTCTGGCAGCTCTTGGTGGGATTGATTTTTCGACCGAAGAAACCCAAGGTCAAATCCAGACCGAAACCGGCGACCCCTCAGCCCATGCCGCCCGTGGTGCTGGATCCTGAACCGGTCGTCGAGCCGACCCCGGTGGCGCGGGTGGCCGACTCCGCCGCCCCGGCAGCCGAGATGACCCTGGCCGGCGACCTCTCCCCGGAACCCAAGGTCGAACCAAGCGAGAACGGCGCCGAGGAGTCCAAGCCGAAACCGGCGGCAAGGCGTGGGATTCGCTTGAAGAATGACCACGGCAAGACGGACGAGACGCGCGGGGACGGTTGATGCGATGGGACGCGCACGGAGGGGTGGTGATCGCGATGGTGGCGATCGGCACCCTTCTCGCGGGTCCGCTCTGGGCCTTTGGCGAGGAGAAGCCGGTCCCTCTGCCGAATCAGGAGCGGGCGCCATCCGAGCGCGGGGGTGGTTTTCGATTGTGGGGTGGCGCGGCGGGTTCCGAAGAGATGGATTCCGAGAAGCCGATGAATCTCATGGATGATGGCATGTTTCAGCGGTTCGAGGAGCCGCCTCCGGGGCTTCCACCCGCACGGGAGCGACCTGCGGGGAGCGTCCGGGAGGAGAAACGCCGTCAGCCGCCGGGAAAACGGGGGGAGGAGAGCCGGCGTCTGCCCGTGCCCGAGGGGAAAGGGCTGAATCCCGCGCCGGAACGGATTGGCCAGGACAGTGTTCGTGGCACGGTCCGACACGGGGAATCCAGCCCCGGCAATCCGGGCGCGGTCAAGGGTGACGATTCCAAACTTCCTGCCATCGAGCGCGTGGAAGAGGGTTTCCTGGGCGGCGCGGACCCGTTGTTCGCGCCTCCACCACCGGTTGCGGAAGGAGGTGGTCGCCCTGGCATGGAGCCGCCGGCTGTTTCGGGCGAGGTTTCGCCACCCGGTGTTTTAACGCTGCCGTCAGGTCCCCTGACCGATTCCGCCCCCTCCGGGGAAGGTTGGAATCCAGGCAGTGAGTGGTATGGGCAGGACGGCAATCCCTGGAGATGAGGCCGATGGAATCGTCGATGCGTCAGATGGGTGGGTTTGGAATCGGTGGCACGCCGCGAAGCGTTTCCCTATCGTGCGTGCTGTTTCTCTGGGTCATGACCGGATGGTCGCCCTCGGTTTGGGCCGAGGAGGAAACCCATTGGAATTCCGGCTTCTATCGGGTCGATCCCGAGCGCACCCCGTTCAAGATCCGACCGACCGCTCCGCGTCGCGATTACGAGGAGGAGGAGGATCGCGGCATCCAGTGGCGCGAGGGACGACGGGATGATGCGCCACCCCCATCGGGAGGGGCGCGGGGCTGGGGGCGTGGTTGGAATGATGATTCGCGACGGTCGAGCCGACCCTGGGGTCGGGTTCCCTCCCAGTGGGAGGAGTCGGGCGCTCCGAATGGCGAGGGAGCGCCGAATCGCAACGGCCTGGAGGAGCGCTATGGGAGTCCAACCCGAGATCGCCCCTCTGCAAGTGAGCGATGGAGTGACGGACCCGCGCGCGCCCATGATTCTCCCACCGCCCGATCGAGCTATCGGGACTATCCCAGCGAGTCGCGTGGCGGCTCAACGCGTTGGGACGGACCCTATCAGCGCGACACTTCTCGGGGTGGCTACCGCGAGGGGGGCTATCGCGAGCGTGGCTATGACGACCGGGATCAAGGCCCATACGGCCACGAAGATGAGCGCTCCCGGAGTGATGGTCGTTCGTGGGGGCGCGACTCCAGTTCCCCCGGTGGGCGCTATGGGCCAGAGGATCGCTGACGCTCCCCTGGACGTTGACGCGGGCCGGCCGGCGCGCGGCGCGTCACGGCGCGAACGATGAATCTGGATCCGGCCCCCACGATACCCGGCATGCCGCGTGACGGGCGGACCGTCGGTCATGGATGCCACCCAACAATCGCCCTCCCCTACTCCCGCCACGGGACCATGCCCAACTTGAACCCTACCGCGCGTCGCCATCGTCACCCGATCCTGCTCCGTGCCCTGCTGCTGGTGTTGGTTGGGTTCGCCACGACCACGCATGCCGAATCCACCCCGATTCCCTTCTCCGCCGAGGTCACCCGTTCCCGCCCCGAAGTGGCCCAGGCTGGCGGGAGTCCCCCCGCCCGTGGCGCCCCCCCGCGGGAGATCCCCGCAAAAAAATGGATCCAGACCCAGGGAAAACTGTTCGTTTCCCCTGAAGGGGTCCGGGGCGAATCCCAACGGGATGGCATCCCGGTCGTCATGATCCACCCGGTCAAGGAAAAAACTGCATGGATACTTTTGCCAAATCAAAAGATATATTCTGAGCGCAAAGGTGTAAGCTCAGGCCGACCGCCGCTACCCGATGATCCGGATGGACCCTGCCGACGCGATAAATCACTCATCTGTCGTCAGGTTGGAACCGAAAAAATCGATAGTCGCCAAACCATCCATTGGGAGATCTCCCAGCGTGGACCCGACCAGCGTGAAATCCCCCAGGCCCATCTCTGGATCGACCCCCGCCTGGGAATCGCCATCCGGGAAAAGTACGTCGATGGTTTGCATGTTGAACTTTCCAACATCCAGGAGGGAAATCAACCCGTGGAACTGTTTCAAATTCCCAAGGATTATCAAAAACAAGCACCTTGACATGATACTTTGGAACCTAAATCTGACTTTTTTGGTCAAAAAAAGTGAGCCGACGATGAAAATTCCCTTGCAATCGTCCCGGAAAGGGTATATTAGAAAATTATCATATACAAATAATCCACTCGGAGAGATTTCATCCCTGGTTTCACCACTGAACAAATTGATATCATGGGTCGATAAACGTATGCCCGAAGCACGATTTTCGAACCAACGATTCAGCGGTGAAACAATGAGGATCTCTCTGCGTTATCAAAACTTAGTTTTTGCCGTGACCGTCGGACTGTTTTGGATGGCTCCCACACCGGAAGCGGACGCCGGCAATCCCGTCGCCGAAGTCATGCCCTCCGTGCCCGGCATGCCCGGCACCTCCGGCATACCGGGGGTGCCGGGCACCCTGGTGGGAGCCACGGACCAGGGAGACGCGGTGGAGATGGGGCATCGCCTGGGCAAGTTCATGGGCTCGTTCATGCGTGAGATGAAAACCCCGCAGGAGCAGGCGACTGGCGAGGGAGTGCGTGGCGAGCCACGCATGCGCGAACCAACGGACGGGCGCCGGGGCACGTGGAGTGAGTATGATCAGGGTGGACGGCGTGGCGATCAGCGCGAGATGTATCGCTACATGCCATTGTACGATCCATGGGGCATGACCGAGCGTGGTTCGCCCTATCCAGAGTGGGAACTCGGAGAAAACCGTCCCTATTATGGACGACCCAACTCCCCAGGATATGGCAACTCTTGGAACGAACCGGGCTCACTCGGCTGGGCGGCGATCAACGACTGGGATCGTACCCGTGGCTACTACGGGGCGGGACTCTCCCCCTGGGAAGCCCGTGAGCCGCCGCCGGATCCGCGCGCGGAGCGGCGTTGGCATGACCCCTCCTACTATGAACCTCCGCGCATGGGGCCGGGTTATCGTCTGCCAGAGGATGAACCTCAAGCCGCGCCGCGATCCTACCGTCCATGGAATGACGGATATCGTCGGGGCAGTTGGTGGTAACAGGGTGGTGGAATCATACCAGACCGCCCGACACTACTCTTTTGACAAGGAGTCTTGGGACATGAAAAAAACCGCGCGTATTCTGGCCTTGGCCGGAGTCCTGACCGTTCTGGGTCAGGCCCTCCCGGAGAGCGCGTCCGCTTGGTGGGGTCCGTGGGACAACGGCTGGGGCAACAACGGCTGGGGCAACAACAACTGGGGCAACAACGGTTGGGGCAACAACGGTTGGGGCAACAACGGTTGGGGCAACGGCAATGGCAATGGCCGAGCCCGCGGCAACATGACCATCACCATCGATGGCGACATGGATGGGTGGGCGAACAATATGTGGAACAACGGCTGGAACAACGGCTGGAACAATGACAATGGATGGAACAACGGCTGGGGACCCAATGGGGGCGGTCCCTGGAACGGTGGGCCAGGCGGCTGGTGGCCCGGCAACTGGGGGTCTGGAAACGGACCCGGTAACTGGGGACCTGGCGGCTGGTGGTAAAGGATTTACGTGAAGCAGCAAAGATTAGCCCTCACAATCACATACTAAGTGGAGATTATCATGAAAATTGGAATGAAGGTGCTGGCGGTGGCGATTCTGATTGGTGGTGGCGCGCTGCTGACGGCGCCGGAAGCTTCCGCGTGGTGGGGAAATGGCCCGGGCTGGGGTAACAACGGCTGGGGCAACAACAACAACAGCAACTGGGGCAACAACTGGGGCAACAACGGCTCTGGCAGTGGCAATGGCCGCGGCTCGGGCAGCTTCGGTTTCAACATGAGTGGTGATGCCGCTGGCAGTGGCAACAACAACATGAACAACGGCTGGAACAACAACATGAACAATGGCTGGAACAACGGCTGGAACAACGGCTATGGTGGTCCGGGTTACGGCTATGGTGGTCCGGGTTGGGGCGGTGGTGGTCCGGGTTGGGGCGGTGGTGGTCCGGGTTGGGGCGGTGGCGCTCCGGGTTGGGGTGGCGCTCCGGGTTGGGGTGCTCCGCCGGCTCCTCCCGCCGCTCCCGCCGACGCGGCTCCGGCTGGCAAATAAGTACAGGCATGCGAGACAATACGTTCCTTGGGACGTATCATGCATCGGGGCGGCCTTCGGGTCGCCCTTTTTTTTCCATGGAACTCCCGAAGGGATCTCCAAGATTGAGGGGTGAGCGGGGCGTGCCCGTTTATCACCGCGACTTGGCCATGCCTGCAGGTGGAGACTTGAATTCTTGATAATTATTGCGTAGATTGGAAGATTCAGAAACCATGCTCCCTCACCTGGAGCATCGATCAACTCATGGGCGGTCAAGGAACGGATGAGGCGCGGATGATCACCGTCGTTGGCAACTTGAAAGGCGGCTGTGGCAAGAGCACGATCACCTTCAACATGGCGGTCTGGCTGGCGCATCGCGGCATGGATGTGATCACCTTTGACCTCGATCCCCAGGCCACCTTGAGCGATGCCATCGAGGTTCGCCGCGAAGAGGGGGTCAAACCCGAGATCAAGGTCTATCGTTCCGAAAGCGATCCGGCCCGCATCATGGCCCATCATCAAGGCGAGGTGTTGGTGGATGTGGGCGCCTCCAACCTCTGGGCCATGCGCCAGGCGATCGCCCAGGCGGACCGCATCCTCTCCCCGGTCCCGCCGAGTCAGGCGGATGTCTGGTCCACGGCCCGTTTTCTGGATATCATCAAGGAAACCGCCTCGTCCCGGAACAAGCGACCGGATATTTATCTTTTCATCAACCGAGCCGATACACATCCCATGCTGCGAGAGTCGGACGAGACCGAAGCCGCCCTGGCCACCTTGCCGGGGGTGACGATTCTGAAAACCCGCATTGCCCAACGCACGGCCTATCGACGCTCGTTCAGCGAGGGGCGCGCGGTATTCGAACTGTCGCCCAGTGGCAAGGCCACCCAGGAGTTTCTGGCTCTGATGGAACCGCTCTATCCAGAACTGGTCTCAACCGGCAAGCAACCGGCGACGCGCACATCCAAAAAAGGAGCCTGATCCATGTCGGACACCGCCACGCCGCGGGAGCCTCCCCAGGACCCCACCAGCCCGAACCTCATGGACGGTCAGAAAGCTGCGCCCAAAACCAAGACCATGCCGCCGAACATGCCGATCGTGCCCGCCGGGCGTTACCGGGAGTGCGGCGAGTGTTCGGCGATGATCCTGTCGGATTTCGCCAAGAGTTTCGACAAGAGCGCCCGACGTTGGGAACTGATCGTCTATCCCTCGCTGTTCGCCTTCATCATCCTGGCGATGTACGGCTTTTTCCTGATCTACAGCCTCACCCAGGACATTCGCACCATGGCCTCCTCCATCGATCCGAAAATGGGGGTGAACATGGGGAGTCTCTCCAACCACATCGCCATGCTCTCCAACAACATCGAACTGATGTCCACCCATCTCGAATACATCAGCGACAACATGGAAACCATGTCCGTGGATCTGCAAAACATGGCCGAGAACATGGAGAACATCACCGATTCGGTCAACGGCATGAACACCAACGTGGCGTCCATGAATCAAAACGTCTCCTCGCTCAACGGCAGCATCAAGAGCATGGACAAGAGCATGACCGACATCAACCAGAAGATGAACGTCCTGGCGCCGATCAATCAAAATGTCGCGGCCATGGGTCAGGCGGTGCATGCCATGACCGGCGCGATGAACGTGATGAGTTACGACATGAACAGCGCGTCCCGTCCCATGAGCTTCATCAACCGCTTCATGCCGTGGTGAGGATCACGGCTCCAGGGGTGAGAATCGGATTGACGTGAAGGGGCGTCAAGAGATCGGCGCGACGGAGAGAAGAGACCTGGAGCCAACGCATCGGTGCGGATCGATGCCCGGCATGGGAAAAGCGCGGGGAGCGTGCAAGCGGCAGGCGCGGCAAGCTCCCCGGCGTTGTTTTGGCAAGCCAGGGCATGTTGACATGTGGTGGCAGCGCGCCTTCAGACAAGGCGCGACGCCCCGAGCAGCGCAGCATACACGTCAGTATGTGAGCAGCGGAGGGGCGTCGCAACGCTGTATCAAGGACGCTGACGCCATATGTCAACAGGCCCTAAAGCGGCGTGGCGATCGGGCTCAATAGGGATAGGCGAAAATCCCGTAGTAGTAATCCACGTAGCGTTGCACCCGTTGCAGGGAACTCGGGTTGATGCCCTTGAGGTTCGTCAGATCCTTGACACCGCAGTGGGTGGTCACGATGTCGTAGACGTGGGGGGTCTGGCGCAGGAAGTTCACTTTGTCTTGCAGTGCCTGGATTTCACGGCTCATGGTAGTCTCCTTCGAGGCTTTGGGGAAGCAGATTTCGTGATTAAAGCAATGATCATGCCGACCCCACGGAACGCCGTAACCGTTGTCTGAGGTCCACGGATGTACGCGATCGCCATCTACAACAACAAAGGCGGCGTGGGCAAATCGACCTTGACCGTATTCATGGCCGATTTCCTCGCCTCGCTGGTGATTCGCGAACGTCCGTTGCGGGTCGTGGTGCTCGATCTGGACCCGCAGGGATCGTGCGGCACCGCGTTGTTGGGACGGGAAGGTCTGGAGGAGGCCCGACGCCAGGGCCTGACCGTCGGAGACCTGGCCCGACGCCTGGATGCCGGACAACCGGTCGCCATCGAGAACTATCTGCACCGCCGTCCCGCGGCTCCGGTCAAGGGACGCGCCACGCCCATCGGCGAGGTGGCGGTGCTGGTCTCGGACAAGGCGAGCGGATTCGCCTTCGAGGTCAACCCCCTGCATCGCCTCACCACCTTGCGTGAGAAGCTGCGTCCCTTTCTGGCCGCGCGCTGCGACATCGTGTTGATGGATCTGCCCGGCAACATCGACGAACGCAATCTGTTGGCGGTGAACGGTTTGATCATGAGCGATTCGGTGATCACGCCGGTGGAGGTGTCGCGCTTCTCCCTGGAGGCGCTGCCGGATACGGTGGAGATGATCCGCTATGCCCGCGAACGGGGCGGCGGGCCCCGCCCCACCTGTCTGGGCATGCTGCTCAACCGTGCGGACAAACGGGGGCAACAGTATCAACGCAACATCGGGCAGGTGCATGCCCTGGCCGAGCGGTTGGGGATTCCGGTGTTCGAAAACGTCCTGCCCAATGCCCAAACCCTGACCGCCGCCACCGATGATGGTGGGCTGGCCGGATCGTTGCGCGAACGTTATGGCCACTATCACGCCCATGTGA
The DNA here is from genome assembly GCA_015231775.1 of Magnetococcales bacterium. Classification (GTDB taxonomy): domain Bacteria; phylum Pseudomonadota; class Magnetococcia; order Magnetococcales; family Magnetaquicoccaceae; genus Magnetaquiglobus. Next base: position 14,490 of record JADGAY010000056.1, read on the forward strand.
AGGCCGTGGTGATCGAGGCGTTCAAACGCTGGAGCGCCGTGGAGGGGTGAGCGTGGCTGGTCTCTCGTTTTTTTTGCGGGGAATCGGTGCGAATACCCGCGTGCGCGCCTGGGTAACCCTGGACGTGCATGCTGGGGGGAGAACCCCCTCACCCCAACCGTGGCCCGCCCCCTTCGGGCGTACCACGGCAAACCCGTGACCCGGATTTGACCCACGCGGAGCTCGCGTCATGTTCGAATGGCTGATTCACCTGCTCAACCATCCCGCGCTCCCCTGGATCGCGGCGGATCTGTTGCCGCTGTGGGCCATCGCCGCCTGGTGGTTCACCCGCGATGCCTGGCTGGATCCGTTGCGCCAGGAGATCCGCTCGGCGCGGGAGTTGTGTGACGAAACCCCGGACGATCCGCACGCCTTCGCCCCCCATCTCCGGCGTCTGCACGTCGGCATGGAGGGTCTGCCCAGACTGGCTCCGGCGTGGCGCGCCTTCGTGGCCACCCTAATCGATCACGACACCCCCGGCTCCCCCATCCTGCGCGGCATGCAACCCGCGACCCTCTTTGATCTGGCCGCCCTCTCCCAATCCAACAGCCACGCGGAACGGCTGCGTCTCCTGCCGTTGCATCTGATCGGGGCCGGCGTCCTGTTCACCTTTGTCGGTCTGCTCGGTGCCTTGCAGGTGGCCTCGACGGGCCTGGTGCCCGGCGATGCCACCGCCTCCCAACAGGCGGTCCGGGGCATGCTCGGCCTGGCGGCCTTCAAGTTTCTCGCCTCGATCTCGGGTCTGATCACCGCCTGGCTCTTCGCCTGGCGCGCGCGGGTCTGGCGCGGACGCCTGGAGAAGGAGCTGAACCTCCTGTGCGAACAACTCTCCCACCGCTTCCCGTTCGTCTCCCGTGAGCAACTGTTGCATGCGCAACTGCTCGCCATGCAACAGCTTGGACAGGGGGGGGAGCATCGCCCCCTGGCCGTCCAGACCGAGGGGGCGCGCCAGACGCCGGTCACCCTCTCCCTCGAACCGGTGATCGCCGCCCTGCGCGACGAGAGTGGCAAACTGCGGGAACTCATTCGGGAGAGCGTGCCCAAGAGCCCACCCACGCCGGTTCCGTTACCTGCCCCCGTCTCCCTCGAACCGGTGATCGCCGCCCTGCGCGACGAGAGTGGCAAACTGCGGGAACTCATTCGCGAGCGCCTGCCGGAGCACCCGCCCACCCCACTTCCCATGCCGAGCGAACCGATGCGCGTCGAGGTGCCTGCCACCACGCTGATCGCGCCGGACCCGACCGCCTGGCGTCCGCTGATCGAGTCGTTGCGCGACGAAGGGCGGCAACTGGCGCGGGAGTTGGCGTTGCATCTGGCGCGGGAGATCCAGCCCCTGCTGGTCCGCCCGGTCGAGGCCTCGGCCATGGTATCCCGTGGCGAGCAGGAGTCGTGGATGCGGATCGTGGATCGCATGGAGGTTGCGGCCCGCGCGCTGGAGCGGCAATCCGAGGGGTTGGAGGGGTTGGGCGAGTTGGCCCGCGAGACGAGACGTGCCAGCGAGGGGTCGATACAGGCCAATCGCGAAGCCGTGGAGGCGCTGGTCTCCGCGGTGGAGGGGTTCAACGAGCGCATGTCCTCGAGTTTCGCCCGGTCGGCGGAGGCGTTGCTGGAGCGGCTGGCGCGCAACAACCAGCAGATCGTGGCGCAGGTGATCGAGGAGTTCGATGGCGATCGGGCGCGTCAGGTGGTTGAGTCGATCGGTCAGGAGCAGGGGGTTTCGGCGTTGTATCAACAGTTCTTGAGCCGCCGGACGCGCAAGGGCTCCTGATGGACGGGATGGAGGGTGACGCGCCGGTTTGTCCGGGCCGGTCATTCTGGTGGAGTTGATAGTGAACCTTATTTTTAGAGCATGATCAAACCGGACCCCATGAAGGCCCTTTCCCTCGGCATGCCGCTCCTTGTGCTCGATCTTCTGCTCGGCATGCTGTTCCTGTTGCTGATTCTGGTGACAGCCCAGCCCCAACCAACCCCGCCGGAGCCGCCGGAGGCGGAGTCACGCCGCTTGCGCGCCGAGAACACCGAACTGTCGGCGCGACTTCTGACCCAAGAGGGGGCGCATCCAGGGGAGAGTCGTGGGGCCCCTTCCGGGGGTGATGGGTCGAAGTCCCCCCTTCCCGCCCCCTCCCAGGCGGCGGAGGCCTCGAGTCTGACCCTGCTGCGCGCCGAGGTGGCGGAGCTGAACGCCCGGAATGAGACCTTGCGGCGTGCCCTGGAGGCGCGCGAGGCCGGCAAAAGGGGGGCCGAGGATGGCACGGGAGGAGTCGCTGCGTCGGAAATGCGGCGTGATGAACAAACTGGTGAAAGAAATGAGAGTCTGCTGGCGGGTCGCGAGGCGCGCATCAAGCAGTTGCAGACCGAGGTGTTCCGACTCTTCACCCTGGTGGAAGAGAGTTCCAGGGAGGCCGGCGAGGCGCGTCAGGCGCGGGTGACCTTGGAGGCGCGTCTGAAGCAGCGCGAGGCCCGTCTGGCGGAGCTTAACCAGGAGATCGAGGCGCTGTCGGCGCGCACGCCGGGTCTGGCGCAAACCCAGGCCACCTTCATCCCGTCGGCCTCGCCTGCCGAACCGGCAACCGCTCCGACCCCCGAGAGCCTCCTTCCGCCACCCCCGAAACCCGGCGGAAATCCCTCCACCGACTCCTCCAGACCCCCGGCGCGCCGTTTTGATCGCAGCGCGCCCCGTCCACCGGTCACGAATCAACCATGAAGAAATTGTTGCGGGTTTTTGGCTCCAAGGAAGTGAGTCGGCAGGCCAATCAGGTCGGGCGTCATCTCGACGAGCTGTTCCATCTGACCATGGACCGCACCGTGCGTCTGGCGGTCACCGGATTGAACCAGAGCGGCAAGACCGTCTTTACAACCACCCTGATCCACCATCTGCTGCACGCCCTGGAAGGGGCCAATCTGCCGAACCTGCGGGTGGCCAGCGAAAACCGTCTGCTCGGCACGCGGTTGATGTTGCAACCGGATCTGGATGTGCCGGCCTTCACCTACGAACGGTACATGCGATCGTTGTTGGGCAACAAACCCACCTGGCCGGTGCCCACCGACGCCTTGAGCGAGATCCGTCTGGCGATCCGTTACAAGCCCTCCGGCATCTTGAGCAGCCGGTTGACCTCCTCGGCAACCCTGTATGTGGATATCATCGACTATCCCGGCGAGTGGCTGATTGATCTGCCGATGTTGCAGCTCTCCTTCGAAACCTGGTCCGAGCAGACCTTGCGTCACTGCGAGGAGGAGCCGCGACGGTCGTTGTCCGCCCAGTGGCGGGATTATCTGACGGGTCTGGATCCCACCGCCCAGGCCGATGACGACACGTTGCGGGAGTCGGCGCGGCTTTACACCGATTTTCTGCTCGCCTGCAAGAGTTCGAAAGTGGGTTTGAGTTTTCTGCAACCCGGTCGATTCACCATTCCCGGCGATCTGAAGGGGGCGCCGCTGTTGACCTTCTGTCCCCTGCCGCCGCCCGGGGCCCATGGGGTGATCCCCGGTTCGCTGCGCGAGGAGATGGCGCGGCGTTTCGAATCCTATCAGAAGCTGGTGGCCGAGGGGTTTTTGCGGCGTCATTTCTCCCGTTTCGATCGCCAGATCGTGCTGTTGGATCTGCTCGGCGCGCTCAATCGCGGTCCGGGGGCCTTTGCCGACATGCGCGCCGCCCTGGAGGCGATTCTGGGCCATTTCCGTCACGGTCCGTCGAATCTGTTGAACCGGCTGTTCAATCCGCGCATCGATCGGTTGCTGTTTGCCGCCACCAAGGCCGACTACGTGGCCGCGGACCAGCATCCCAATCTGGAACGGCTGCTGCGACGCCTGGTGGCCCGTTCGGCCAACGATGCCTCGTTTCAGGGGGTGGAGATCCAGACCCAACCGTTGGCCTCGCTGCGCTGTACCCGCACCGTGATGCGCGAGCACCAGGGACGCCGCCTGTCGTTCGTGCAGGGAACGCCCCGCGGTCGCGAACGGGAGACGTTGCTGTTTCCCGGCGAAATCCCGGATGCCCTTCCCGAGGCCGAGGATTGGGATACCCATCGGTTTCATTTCATGGAGTTCGAGCCGCGCCGGCCCCCGGACGCCGAAGGATTGGCCCCGCCCCACATCCGTTTGGATCAGGCGTTGGAGTTTCTGTTGGGGGATAAGTTGCGATGAGAAGCCGCCCGACCTGGACCGCGCCGGTGGAACTCCCGCCCGATGCTCCGATCGCCGATCCACCGCGCGTTGCGCCCAGTTTTCAGCTTCCGACCGAGGCCGAACCGGTCCAGGAGGAGGCGCCGGGCAACGGTTTTCCGGATCCGCCCTTGGCGAATGGCCAGACCGTGGAGACCGAGGGCTCGAGTCGGCGTTGGCGCTGGTTCTTCTGGTCTTTTTTTCTGCTTCTGGCCGGCATTCTCATCGAGGAGAGCATCCTGTTCCTGGTGGGACAGTACCGGCTGCATGTGGGATTGGGCCTGTTTTTCAGCGGATTGGTGGGGGTGCTGGTCACGATCCTGATCACGGCGCTGCTGCGTGAATTGCGCGGATTGAAGGCGATTCGGGTTCAGGACGGACAGCGGGCCGAGGCGGCGCGGTTGATGGCCGAGGATGGCTTCGGCAATGCCCAACCCCTGCTGCGCCGTCTGGTCGATCAGCACGCCGAGCGACTGGAGATGCGAGACGCGCTGGAGGAGTTCCGCGCCCTCAACCAGGCCCACCTGGGGGATCGGGAGGCGATGGCGCTCTTCTCCCAACGGGCGCTCAAGCCCCTGGACGAGGCCGCCTTGCGCATCATCGGCAAGCATGCGGCCTCGGCGGCCTTTCTGGCGGTGCTCAGTCCCCTGGCTCTGCTGGATGCCCTGCTCTTCTTGTGGCGCAACCTGCGCATGATGCGGGAGATCGCCCAGGTGTACGGCCTGCGTCCGGGGCCGGCTGGCACTTTCCTGTTGATGCGCCAGGTGGCCGAGGGGATGCTGGCCGCGGGATCGGGGGATGTGCTGGCCAAATCCGCCGCCGAGGCGCTGGGGGATACCCTGACCGGTGCCGCCCTGGCGGGAGCCGGCCAGGCGGCCACCAATGCGCTGTTCACCGCGCGGGTGGGATTGCGTTGTCTGCGTTTGTGCCGACCGCTCCCCTTTCCGAAGGCCGACGAGCCGGGTCTGGGTCGAATTCGGCGGGAGCTGAAGGCGGCCCTGACCGCGCCCAAGGGGTGATCCGGACCGGGATTGGCGCCATTTTTCTCCTGAGCGCCGGTTGACAGCGTTGCCACGATCTGGCATTCTCGATTTTGTAGATTGATAGAGTCGATTTCTCGATCTATATCATCTTATCCTGTTTCACCATTCCAAAAGAGGCGATTGATCATGAAAAAATTCGTTTTATCTTCAATGGTATTCTGTGCCGCGTTGTTCGCGATGAATCCAGTCCACGCCAAAAAGCAAAGCCAGGATTCCGGCAACATCGATTTTGGCTCCTACACCTGCGGCCAGTTCCTCAAGGAGGCGGCGGAAGGTGACGAGGAGGATATCGGTGTGGTGTTGATGTGGATTGATGGCTATTTGAGCGGCGTTTCCGGGGACACGGTGTGGAAGCCGAGCGATTTCACCCACTTCTCCGAGCGGCTGGCCAACTATTGCGCCTCGCACCAGAACGTGAAACTGCTGGATGCGGCCAAGAGCAAAGGGATTCAGCACTGACCCCCCAAAAGGCGCAAGGGCAGCCTGAACTGTTGAAAAAAAAGAGAGCGTCTGGGAGATTCCTCTCCCAGGGTTTGCCTTTGACTTTAGTCTTTTGTCTTTAGCGCGCTCTTAAAAAAAGCGTTTTTTCGCGCCTTTTGCGAAAAAACGCTGCGCGCAGCCTTGGTCACG
>JADGAY010000282.1 GCA_015231775.1 Magnetococcales bacterium
CAATAATCACCTTGTCAAGGCTTGGCACCAGCGTTTCTGATCTGAACGGTTACGTATCCAGAGCGGCATCGAAACGGTCAAAGAGATCCTGCGCAAGCATTATGTGCATCGCAATGAGGCGGGCCTAGTCCGATCAAACATCAAGGAGAAAGGACGCTACAAGGTTATCGACAAGATCAGTGTCGCGCTAAACGACAAGTCCGATGTCTACGAGGCGGAATTTTCCAACCTCGGCATCAAGAAAGTGTTGGTCGACTCAGGCACGATTAAGGCTCACCCCAAGCTGTTGGTTAGCGGCGTATGGTGTATTGCCGATATCGAATACGAATTCACCGAGGACAAGAACGCCAACCCATGGATCTTGTCGACCATCAAGCCTATCCAGCTATCCCACTTCGACTTTAACGGTTACGTTGAGGCACGCAAGCAATTCACCACCGACGAGTGGATTGATCTACTTGTTCAGAGCATCGGCTTCAACCCGGAGATGTTTGGCAAGCGCAGCAAACTGACTCAACTGATTCGCCTGATCCCTTTTTGCGAGCGTAACTACAACTTGATCGAGCTTGGTCCCAAGGGCACCGGCAAATCTCACATTTACTCGGAGTTCTCGCCACACGGAATCTTGATCTCCGGCGGCGAAATCTCGGTGCCCAAGCTGTTTGTGAGCAACTCTTCTGGAAAGCTTGGTTTGGTCGGTTACTGGGATTGCGTCGCCTTTGATGAGTTTGCCGGTAAGCAAAAGCGCGTGGACAAGGCCCTGGTCGACATCATGAAAAACTACATGGCCAACAAGTCATTCTCGCGGGGGGTCGAGACGCTTGGAGCGGAGGCATCCATGGTCTTCGTGGGTAACACCCAGCACACCGTGCCGTATATGCTTAAGCATTCGGACCTGTTTTGCGAACTGCCCGATAAATTCTACGATTCCGCGTTTCTTGACCGAATCCACTTTTATATCCCCGGCTGGGAGGTTGATATCATCCGGGGCGAAATGTTTTCCAACGGCTACGGCTTCGTGGTAGATTACTTGGCCGAGATACTTCGTTCGCTACGCAATCACGATTACTCGGACCGGTACAAGGAGCGATTTTCACTCTCCTCCGATATTTCAACGCGTGATCGCGATGGCATCAACAAGACATTCTCTGGCCTGATGAAAATCATTTTTCCACATGGCGGGGCATCCTCGGAAGAGATCGAGGAACTTCTGCGGTTTTCAATTGAAGGCCGGAAACGTGTCAAAGACCAACTGATGCGAATCGATTCCACCTACGGCAATGTTTGCTTTACCTATCTGGATGCTGATGGACATACCAAACCTGTCACTACGCTTGAAGAAGAGGAATACCCTGGCTACCATCACAAACTCATCGTAGAGGATAAAAACGGAAGAGTCTCAGAAAAAGTACAAACAGATTCGCCACAAGTTTTATCTGAACCATTGGCAGCAGACGAATGCCTCCTCAAGGAAAAGCACATCACGTTTCAGGAGAACCAGAAAGGTCTTTCCTTCGATACGCTGCTCGGTCCGTATCTCAAAGGAGCGACATTGATCAAGGTTACCGATCCATACATCCGCCTATTTTACCAACTGCGTAACTTCATGGAATTTTTGGAGACCGTGGTCAAGCACAAGGCCCCGGATGAGGAAGTGTCCGTGCATCTTGTGACGATAGAAGATGAGTTCAAAGGTGAACAGCAGAAAGAGAACTTCGAAAAGATGAAGGAATCTGCTAGATCGGTGGGTCTGAATGTTACCTGGGAGTTCGATGGTACTGGCACTCTCCATGCGCGCCACATCGTAACCGACCACGGATGGAAGATATCTTTGGATCGTGGCCTCGATATTTTCCAGAGATATGAAATGAATGATTCCTTTTCATTTTCGAACAGATTGCAGCAGCAGAGGACTTGTAGGGCGTTCGAAGTAACCTTTATTCGCACATTGCTTGTTCAGTGAAACCGGACAAATCAAGATGATCAGAAACGATGAGCAGCGCATTACCGCACAACTCGCCAAAATGATGGCCATGCTCTGCGTCCGCAATACCCGGCTGGAGGACCTCCATGCAGGCCTTGTCCCATCCAGCAGGACGGGGGATTTTTCAGACGTGAGAGTCATAGATGCCGACGGCAACGAGATTCCCTGGCCGGTAGTTTCTCACCTTGACGATGAAGGGATGAAGGCATTGATGAAGCAGATCGTCAATCGGCTTTACACCTTTCACATGAAAGCGGAAGATCCTGATTTCCAACGCATGGTGGATAGGTGGGCACCCGTGGTTGCAAGGTGGGATGAACCAGAAATCGACGAGTTCTATAAGCCGATGGTCAAGGAGTGATCGATAGGAGGACTCTTCATGACTGTGCCTGCATCACACCAAAAACACCCGCCCCAGTCCCCGATTCATCCTTTCAGCCCGGCGCTCCCGGATCACCACCAGATCACCGACAACCAGATCCTCCAACGCGGTCGCCTCAACGAGACCAAGGCTGGTGGCCACGCGGACCATGGCACCGCGCACGGCGACGACGCGGCCCGGCGTCTGCTGGTCCGGGGCGAGGATGACTTGCAAATCATCGAGCAGTGACATAACGCACCAGATCGAGGGTAGTGGTTGGGAAGTCGCCGACTGAGTGGCGGACCGATTTGGCCTTTCCGCGCCAGGGGACTCCCATGGCGGCGTCATTCACTTCGATCAGATGGCCGGGCAGAAGGTCGGCGTTGAAGAGCGTCGAGATCGTCACCTCTTGGAGCGGCTCTCCGGCATCGATCACCGCGCGGCCCCGTTCGCGCCGGGCATCGACGTGGGAGGCGAGCGGTTCCAGGATGTCATCACCAGGATGGAGGCCTTCGCCGCGCAGAGCGGTGATCTCGCCGGCGACGGACGAATCACCGTCCGTCGCTGTAGCCACGAAGACAATCGGGAATTGCGTCTCCCCGGCCAGGAGTCTGGGTGCCTGAAAAAGCCACGCCAGGGCGCGCCGGGTCACTTGCACCCGTGCCACCGACAGGCCGGAACGGGCCGCCGTGACGGTGGTGCCGTCCGCATCAAGGATGAGCGCGCCAAGATCATTCCCGAGCCAGTGGTAGGCGTCCAGGGAGATCACCTGCGCCG
>JADGAY010000283.1 GCA_015231775.1 Magnetococcales bacterium
CCACGCGGATGCCACCCTGTCGAACGACGGGGTGATGAGTTTTCCGGCGATCCAGGTCGGGGAAACGGCCACCGGCACCTTGGATGTGACCTTGAAGAGCGCCGCGACCTTGGAACGTTTGCAGTTCGTGCCCAATTTCGAGGTGATTGTCACCGGAATCGGGGCGGATAGCCTCTCCTGGCGGGTCAATCACGACCGAATCGCGGCTTTTCGTCAGGATACCGTGAGCTACACGGTCCACGACTGGAGCCCGGCGGTGATCACCGGCAACGCAAGCGACGGCTGGAGCCTGAACGAGGCGGATGGGTTGCGCTGGCTCGCGGTGGCGGATGCGGACCATCCCAGCGATCTCACCCTCACCTCACCACCCTTGCGGGTGGCGACCACGGGCACGCTGCGGATGCAATTCACCCACCGCTACGCCTTTGAGAAGGATACCGACGGCCAATGGGATGGCGGGGTGGTGGAGATCAGCGTGGATGGCGGTGCCTGGAGCGATCTGGGCAAGAGTTTCACCCCAGGCTACACCGGCAAGATCATCTCCGAGAGTTCGGTATTCATCAATCGTTCAGCGTTCGGCGGCGTGAGCAGCGGTTATCCGGCCACGATCACCGAAACCGCGAATCTGGGCAGCGGCTACAACGGTCATGAGATCCGCGTGCGGTTCCGGGTCGCCTCGGATGATCTGGTGGGCGAGCGTGGCTGGATGATCCGCGACATCCGCTTCGAGAATCTCACCAACCTGCCGTTTTCGGCGGCGGTGGCCAATGCCGGGGTGTGCGGCGGCACGAGCCAGGGTTCGGGTCGGGTGGTGAGCGGCATCGTGCGCGGGTTGAAGGCCGGCGAGACGATCCATGTTCAGGCCGCCTCCACGCAATCCACCGTCACGGCGGGGGTGGATTTGACCGGCAATGGCTATGACCTGGCCTTTTCGATCCCCGGCCTGGCGGCGGTGGAGGGGTATCGGCTTCAAGCGACCTCGCAAGGGTATTGGAACGGCGCCTGGGGCGACCAGATCGGTGGCGAGCCGGCGTCGTTGGTGTACGGGGCGGCATCCAAGAACATCGACCTGACGGCGGGCAACGTGGCCGGGGTCAACCTGCTGGTGGTGGCGCGCACCCAGGCGCTCCATCCGGATCGGGATGGGGACGGCTGGCCGGATGGATTCGATACCTGTCCGGATCAGGCCAACCTCGATCAGGCCGACCGGGATGGGGACGGGATCGGCGATGCGTGCGACCCGGACAACGACAACGACGGCATGCCCGACGCCTATGAAAACGCCCATGGCTTCAACCCCCTCGATGCCGCCGATGCCGGTCAGGACAGCGACGGGGATGGGGTGACCAATCGGGTGGAGTATCAACAGGGCACGGATCCGCATGTTTTCAATGGGAAGATCGAAGTACGCCTCACCCCTTCGGTCACGGAGCACCCGGTGGTGCCGGGTGAGCTGGTGCGAATCCGCCTGGCCTACACCCGTTCGGATGGCAGTCGGAACCTGCCTGGAACGGGTCTGACGTTTCATTTCGATGCCAATCACCTGGCCTTTGTCGATTGGCAACCGTTGGCGTTGGCCTCCGGCAACCAGCCGGCAGTGAGCGTGGAGGCGGATGCCACGGATTTGGATGGTGATCCGACCACCAATCAACGCATTCGGGTGCGCTACTCCGAAGCGGTTCTCGGCGAAGGGGCACACCTGGCCCTGACCTTCCGCATGCTCGGCGATACCCCCTTGCAGACGCGCACCCCTTTCAAGGTGAACCTGATCGATCCGCTGGCCGATGAGCGGTTCATCCCCGAACCGGTCACCTTCGTGGCCGCGGGGCTGGATTGGGATATCGATGGGGATGGCGCGGTCCGCCCCTTGAGCGATGGCCTGTTGATCCTGCGCCATCTGGCGGGCCAGCGCGGGGAGGCCTTGCTCGCCGGCGCGGTGGGTGCCGTGGCCACCCGCTCGGATCCGACGCTGCTGGATACGCTGTTGAGCGCGGCCCATCCGCTCTTGGACGTGGATGGCAACGGTCTGGTGGATCCCTGGAGCGATGGGGTGCTGATCATGCGCTACCTGTTCGGATTCCGCGGGGAGGCCTTGAGCGGTGGCTTGGCCGATGCTGCCGGGTGTCGTCCCGGTTCGGAGGCCATCGAGGCCTATCTTAAAGCGCTGGGGGTCGCGGGCCTCGGCCAGGGGAGTCCGCTATGATGCGATGGGTTTACGGGCTGTTGCTGATCACCCTCCTGGTGGGATGGTTCGTCTGGCTCAACGACGAATCCCTGGATCTGGAGGTGACCCGCCACCGCTTCGGCAAAACCGGTGACGCTGCCGTCATCTGGCGCATCGCCCAGGTGAGCGATCTGCATGTGCGCGGCGGGGCGGAGATCGAGGAGCGGGTGATCGGATTGATCAACCAGGAGCAGCCGGATCTGGTGGTGTTGACCGGTGATCAGTTGTCCCACCGCGACAAACTGCCGGAGTTGGGGGCATTTCTGGATAAACTGGACAACCGTTCGAAAAAAATCGTCATTCTGGGCAACTGGGAGTATTGGACCGGTCTGGACAAGGTGGCGTTGCGCAAATTTTACGCCCAACATGGGGTGACGCTGCTGGTCAATGGCGCGCGGGTGGTGGAAAAGGAGGGGCAGTCGCTGTTGGTGGTCGGTCTGGACGATGCCCGGCTGGGTCATCCGAACTGGGAGCGCGCCTTGGCCGACCATTCGAGCTGGCCGGGTCCGATGTTGATCCTGGCCCACAATCCCGACACCATGGCCATGGTGCCGGCCAAGGAGAAGGTGGGTGCCGATCGGGTGATGCTCTCCGGCCACACCCATGGCGGCCAGATCGTGCTCTTCCCCTTTCTCAACCGCAATCACCCCTGTCTGGCGGGTTGGTGTCGGAACCAGGGGATGCCAATGTACGTCTCGCGCGGGGTCGGCATGTCGGTGATTCCGTTGCGATTCGGCGCCCGCCCCGAGTTGCCGCTCTTCGAGTGGCGGTTGTAGGGGAATCTTGAGGTCAGGGTGGTCTGCATTTTTTTGGAACTAAATTGATACCAATTTAGTCTCAATTAACAAGACGGACAAATCACCGTCATGGAATCAAACCAGCCATGCAAGGAGCAT
>JADGAY010000057.1 GCA_015231775.1 Magnetococcales bacterium
TTCGGCGATCTGGGTGGAGGAGGCGGAAAGCTCTTCCATGGTGGAGGTGATCTCGGCCACGGACGAGGACATCTGACTGGTGGTGGTCGCCTGTCCGGAGATCGCGTCGGCGATTTCGCGGGCGGCCCGATGCACCTGGCCGGCCCTGGCATCGACCTCGGCGGCCATCTCGTGGAGTTTCAAGCGCATCTCGTCGGTGGCTCGGGCCAGATCGGCGATCTCGTCGCGTCCCACCAGGGGGATCGCCATGGTCAGATCCCCGGAGGCGACCCGGTTCACCCCGTCCGTCACGGCCTGGATGCGTCCCACCAGATGCCGGGCGATGAGCATGGCCAACAGCAGGCCGATCACGATCGAGATCGCGCCCATGCCCAACGAAGAGAGACGCGCGTGTCGCAACGCCTCCAGATAGGCGGTGCTCTCCATGGCGATCTCCAGGACGCCGATGGATTTGCCGGAGAAATCGGTGATCTCCGCGGCCAGCACGGCATGGGTCTCCCCGTGGATCTCCCGGTGCTCCAGGATCGGCTCGCCGTTCATGACCTTGCGCAGCAGATCCGCTTCCAGGAGGGGTTTGCCCCCCAACGTGGAGCCCACGGTCTTGAATCCGTCCATGTCGAGGAGGTGCATGGCGACATCCACGCCGTTACGCTGCTTGAAGGTGTCGAAGAAGGGTTGGCCGAAGGTGAGACCAAACTCCACCGAGCCGAGATGCTTGCCGTTGTGCATGAGCGGCACCACCCCGCGCGCGCCGAGTCCGGCCACGCCCCCCTCGAGACCGAAGGAGATTTTTTGCTGTTTGTTGGTGGCCACCACCGTGTGCCGAAAGGTGGAGAGGTCATCCCCGAACTTTTCCGGTTTGTGGACCCGCAGCCAGGAGGTGGCCGGCGGGGTGTGGAACTGGAACTGCTCGACCCCATGTTTCTTGGAGAGTTCCGGATATCCGGGCACGAACAGGTCGGCAAGGGATTTGCGATCGCCGGCGGCGAACTTCTCCTGCACCAGCGGCATGCTGGCCACCAGGGCGCTCATGGTGACCGCGGCCCGGCCCTCCGCCGCGATGGCGTTGTGGGCGGCCTTGAGATGGGCATCCAGGGCGGTCCGTTCCGATTGTCGGATCAGATCGCTCATGTTGTGCAGATTGTCCGTGGTCAACAGAACACCCACCAGCACGATGGCACAACCCATGGCCACCATGATCTTGGCCCAAAGACGTAATTGATGCAGCATGCCTGCCCCTCGCTTGTTGATGATTCCGACCATGAAACGTTGCGGACTGGGAACTCTACTGATCAATCAGCCCTGTTCCACCCGACTCAGATCCCGCACCGCCCCCTTGGCCGCGGAGGTGGTCAAGGCGGCGTAGGCGCGCAGGGCCGCCGAAACCTTTCGATCGCGCCCCTCGGGGAAGAAGCGCGGAGTGGCCGCCCGCCGCGCCGCCAGGGTGGCCTCATCGACGGCCAGATGGATCGAGCGGTTGGGGATGTCGATTTCGATGCGATCACCCTCCTCGACCAGGGCGATGGTACCCCCCTCGGCGGCCTCGGGGGAGACGTGACCGATGGAGAGTCCGGAGGTGCCGCCGGAGAAGCGACCGTCGGTGATCAGGGCGCAGGCTTTGCCGAGCCCCTTGGATTTCAGGAAACTGGTGGGATAGAGCATCTCCTGCATGCCCGGTCCGCCGCGCGGTCCCTCGTAGCGGATCACCACCACGTCGCCGGCCTGGATCCGATCGCCCAGAATCGCCTCGCAGGCGGCATCTTGACTGGAGAAGATGCGCGCCGGTCCGGCGAATTGCCAGATCGACGCGTCCACCCCGGCGGTCTTGACGATGCACCCCTCTTCGGCCAGATTGCCGAACAGCACCGCCAGTCCGCCATCCTTGGAGTAGGCGTGTTCCAGATCGCGGATGCAGCCGGTGGCGCGATCCAGATCCAGGGAGGGCCAACGGGCCTCCTGAGCAAACGGTTCGGTGGTGATGATCCCGCCGGGCGCGGCCAGGTGACGCCATTTGGCCGCCTCGGTGGCGCCGGGCGCGGCGATGTCCTCCCGGTCGAGGGCCTCGGCCAGGGTGGGGGCATGCACCGTGGCGCACCCCTCGTGCAGGAGTCCGGCCCGTTTGAGTTCGCCGAGAATCGCCGGGATGCCGCCGGCCCGATGCACATCCTCGATGTGGTAGCGGTCGGTCGAGGGGGCCACCTTGCACAGACAGGGGACGCGCCGGGAGAGCCGGTCGATGTCGTCCATGGTGAAGGGCACCTCGCCTTCCCGCGCGGCAGCCAACAGGTGCAACACGGTATTGGTCGATCCGCCCATGGCGATGTCCAGGGACATGGCGTTCTCAAACGCCTGGAAGGTGGCGATCGAGCGCGGCAGCACCGAGGAATCATCCTGTTCATAGTAGCGATGACACAACGAGACGATCAGCCGTCCGGCCTCCAGAAACAACGCCTTGCGATCGGCGTGGGTGGCCAGCAGCGTGCCGTTGCCGGGCAGGGCCAGTCCCAGGGACTCCATCAGGCAGTTCATGGAGTTGGCGGTGAACAGTCCGGCGCAGGAGCCGCAAGTGGGGCAGGCGGAGCGTTCGATGGTGGCCAGATCCCCCTCGGAGACCCCTTTGTCGCCGGCGGCGATCATCGAATCGATCAGGTCGAGCTTGCGGGTGGAGCCGTTGCTCAACTGGGCCTTGCCAGCCTCCATCGGACCGCCGGAGACGAAGACCGCCGGGATGTTGAGCCGCATGGCGGCCATGAACATGCCGGGGGTGATCTTGTCGCAGTTGGAGATGCAGACCATGGCATCCGCCGCATGGGCGTTGACCATGTATTCGACCGAATCGGCGATGATCTCTCGGGAGGGCAGGGAGTAGAGCATGCCGCCATGCCCCATGGCGATGCCGTCATCGATGGCGATGGTGTTGAATTCCCGCGGAATCCCCCCCGCGGCGCGGATTTGTCCGGCCACCAGATCCCCGAGATTTTTCAGATGCACATGACCCGGAACGAATTGCGTGTAGGAGTTGGCCACCGCGATGATCGGACGGCCAAACTCGGACTCGGCGATGCCGGTGGCGCGCCACAAGGCGCGGGCGCCAGCCATGTTGCGGCCATGGGTGGAGATGCGGGAACGGTAGGCGGGCATGAATCGACTCCGGATGGTCTCATGAAAGGGAAGCAGGAACGTGAAAGTGGATTGTCAAAGGGTGCGATGTGGTGAATAATGCCGTCAACTCACCAGCGTGGGTAGAGAAAATAAACATTCAGCCTACTTTTTTATATCGACCAGGGTCCATGGCGCAGTTCATCAATATCCATCCGAAGAATCCCCAACCCCGTCTGATTGCCCAGGCGGTCGAGATCTTGCGCGAAGGCGGGGTGATCGTCTACCCGACCGACACCACCTATGGCCTGGGATGCGGCATCTCCAGCCGCAAGGGGGTGGAGCGGATCATGCGCATCAAACAGCTCGCCAACTCCCACCAGCTCTCCATCCTGGTCTCGGATCTCTCGGACATCGCCCATTACGCCCGCGTCGATAACGCCACCTATCGGCTGCTGAAGCGGTTTCTGCCCGGACCCTACACCTTCATCCTGGATGCGACCCGGGAAGTCCCGAAGAGCATCCTGCCACGCCGCAAGACCATCGGCCTGCGCATCCCGGATCATCCGATTTGTCTGGAGCTGCTCAAGAGCCTGGGAGAGCCGCTGCTCTCCACCTCGATGCGGTTTGCCAACGAAACCGAAATCCTGAGCGATCCCTACATCATCCACGAACGGACGGATCACCTGGTCGATCTGGTGATCGATGCCGGATTGCTGCCCGCCTCCCCCTCCACGGTGGTCGATCTCACCGGATCGGCGCCAGAGGTTCTGCGTGCCGGGGCAGGGGATCCGACCGTGTTTTCCAGTTAACCCCCCATCAACCGCCCGTCACGACCCCACGAACGATCCCATGTTCAAATTTTTCATTGTCCTGGCCATTTTCGGCGGCATCGCCTACTACACGATGCGCAAGCGCAACATCCAGATCTCCTTGAGTCCGAGCGGACAAGAGGCGCTGTTGGGAACGGCCCGACGCATCTGGCTGTTGGTGTTGCGGAAATTCGGCCTGGCGTGACCGACTGCCAAAACAAAAGCGCGCACGGTCCAGGGGATCCGTGCGCGCCGATTGTCGTGATGCTCACTCCACGCAATAGTAGCGGGTGGAAATCTCCAGCATGGAACGCTCCAGCTTGGCCAGATCGCGCTCCTTGCGTTGAATCTCGGTCTGAAGCGTGGTGATCGACTCGCCGATGAAGGCGCGAATCGCCATGCCATGACCCTCGACCGGGGTTTCGGCGAGACGCTGGGAGAAATCCCGCAGAGCGGCATGATAGCCGTTCAACGCCTCCTTGAGCCGCTCCACATCCCCCTGTTTCCCCTCCAACTGTTCCAACAGACCGCTCCCCTTGCGGAGATTGCCCCGGTTGAAATAGTCGGCGCGTCGATCCATGAAGGTCTGTTGCGCGGCCCGAAACCGGGTGGTCAGCTCCCTGGACCAGTCCGGAGAGGTGCGCTCCAGCTTCTCCCACCGTTCGCGCAACTGACGGAACTCCTTGGCCCCCTTGCGCCACTCCGTGGACCAGGCCAACGCCTCGGCCCGCTCCACCAGCCCCATCACCTCGGAAAGGGGGGGGTCACCTCCGCCCCCATCGACCGGATCGGAGGCGATCATCAACCGACCACCTGAAAGGCGCGAATGGCCCCCTCGGCGGTCTTGACATACCCCATGGGCTGGGTCTTGACCAGGCTCTGCACCAGGGCGAAGGTGGTTTCGGAGAGGACGACATCGCCGGCGGGGGCTACCTCCTGAACGCGACGGGCCAGATCCACGTTCTCGCCGATCATGAGGATGCTCTTGTCGCGGGCGGCGATGGTCTCCAGAGCGCCGAGAATCACCCGTCCGGAGTGGATGCCGGTCTGGATGCGCAGATCGGTGTTGTTGGTGCGACGCTGGATCTCCGGGAGGGCGGCATGCATGGCGCGGGCGCACTCGATGGCCTGCATGGCCCCCTTGTCCTGATTGCCGAAGGAGACGATCAGATGATCCTCCTGGATGCGATCCACCACCGCCTCGCATCGCTCCAGCACCTCCCCGAGGGCCGCGAAATGGTTGTTGAGCAGCGTCACCAGGGCCTTGGGTTCGAGACTCTTGGTCATGGCGCGGAAATCGGCGATCCCCACGGAGAGAATCGTGCGGAATTGATCGCTGGCCAGGGTGGTCTGTCCAGTGGAGATCTGATCAGGGAAGTAGTACCCGAGCCTGCGGTTCTGACGGGTCAGATGCTCCTCGGAGAGCACCCGTTCGATTTCGGCCAGGAAGCGGTCGGCCTGGAACGGCTTGGTGATGAAGGCCTGGATGCCCAGTGACTTGACGCGCACCTCGTCTTGCTTGGTGTCGCGGGCGGTCACGAAGATGATCGGCATCTTCTGCCAGGGGGAGGGCTCCTGACGCACCTTCATGCAGAGATCCAGACCGTTCATGTGGGGCATGTCGTAGTCGGAGATCATCAGGTGGTAACGTTTCTCGCGCAGCTTGGCCAGGGCCGCGACGCCGTGTTCCACGGAGTCGGCGGTAAGACCGTGGGAGCGCAGGGCGGTTAGCATCATGCCGCGGATCACCGCCGAGTCATCGACGATCAGGATCTGCTCCGGTCGGGCGGCCTCGTAGCGTCCGCTCTTGATCAACCGTTTGACCCGGGAGAGCATCTCCTGGACCATCACCGGCTTGGTCAGGTAGTCGTCCGCGCCCGCCGCGAAGCCCCGCGCCACCGCCTCGGCGGAGTCCAGGGAGGTCATCAGCACGAAGGGGATATCCTCGGTGCGGCTGGCGCGAATACTCTTGCACAGACTGATGCCGTCCATGACCGGCATTTCCACATCCGACAGGATCAGGTCGATGCGTCCGTCCCGTTCGTCGATGATCTCGGTGGCCTCGCGACCATCCCAGGCCTCGACCACCTCGTACCCCTCTTCCTTGAGCGGCGGGACCACCGTGCGGTGCATCAGGTCGCTGTCATCCACGTAGAGGATCACCTGCTTGACCACGGAGAGGAGATTCGCGGTCTCGAGGACGTCGGCGGAGGAGAAGGGCATGGTGAGGAAGCGATCGGCCCGATGTTCGATCGCCTGCTCGCGCACCTTGGGATTGGAGGAGAGAAAGACGATGCGCGTGGCCGAAAGGGTGGGCTCCTTCTTGATCCGGTCGCACACCTCCAGACCATTGGCGTGGGTGAGTTCGGTACGCAGGAAGATGATGTCCGGCGGATCATCGACCATGGCGCCGAAGAATTCGGCATTGCCCGATTGCAGCATGGTCACCGCATAGCCATGGCTTTGCAGCGTGCTTTTGAGCATCTGGTTGACCGTGCCCGAGTCGGTCAGGAGGAGCACTTTTTTCGGCGAGATATCCATGTTGCGTGCTTGCCTTAGATGGGTTGCTTAGCGAATGCGCATGCCGGGGGTTGCCCCGGAATCCGGGGAGAGCAGATAGAGTTCCTTGCCGCCCGGTCCGGCTGCCAGAACCATCCCCTCGGAGGTGCCGAAGCGCATCTTGCGGGGCTGGAGATTGGCGACCAGGACGGTCAATCGTCCGGGCAGGGTATCAGGTGGACAGGCTTGGCGAATGCCGGCAAAGACGGTTTTTTCGCCCAACTCTCCCACGTCGAGGGTGAGGCAGAGCAGTTTGTCCGCGCCTTCGACCAGGGAGGCGGTGAGGATTCTGGCCACCCGCAGATCGATTTTGCCAAAGGTCTCGATATCGATGGTTTCAGCCGTCACGGCAGGGGAGGGGGCCGGAACATGGGTCGGGGCTGGGTTAGGCGCGCTGGCGGCGGGGGCCGACGCGGTTGCCTTCGATTCGGTATCGACCGCGCACGGAGGGGCTTTCTTGGCCTTGGTCGCGGTTTTGGCGTTGGCTTGGGCGATGCTCTCCACCGGCGGGGCCACGCTTTGGATCAACTGCTCGACCTTCTTGGGATCGACCCGTTCCATCAGATGGGAGAACGCACCGATGCGATGGGCCTGGAGGGGGTGCAGACGGGCCTCCCAGGTGAAGGGCGGCAGGCGCAGAAAATCGCGACACCGCTCGGCCAGTTTCGGGAGCACGGGTTGCAGGTAGATCATCAGGATCCGGAAGAGTTCCAGGGCCACGGTACAGGTGGCGTGCAGCGCGTCGCTCTGGTCCGGATCCTTGGCCAGGGTCCAGGGGGCCCTGGCCTCGACGTAACGGTTGGCCTCGTCGGCCAGTTGCATGATGGCGCGCATCGCCTTGGCGTATTCGCGTCCGGCGTAGAGGGTGGCGATTTCGTCTCCAGCAGCAACGAAACGGTCACGCAGTCCGCCATCGTCCGGGTAGCGTTCGCAGAGCAGACCCTCGAACCGTTTCTGGATGAATCCCGCCGATCGGGAGGCGATGTTCACCACCTTGCCGACCAGATCACTGTTGACCCGCAGGATGAAATCGTCGAGGTTCAAGTCCAGGTCATCGACCCGCGCAGTCAACTTGGCGGCATAGTAGTAGCGCAGATACTCCGGATCGAGCACCTCCAGATACTGGCGGGCGGTGATGAAGGTGCCGCGGGATTTGGACATCTTTTGACCGTTGACGGTCAAGAATCCATGCACATAGACGGCGTTGGGAACCCGGAAGCCGGCGCCGTGGAGGGTGGCGGGCCAAAACAGGGTATGGAAATACAGGATATCCTTGCCAATGAAATGGTAGACCTCCATCTGGTCGTCGCGACGCCAGATGGCGTCGAAATCGCGCCCCTCGCGTTTGCACCACGCCCAGGTGGAGGCCATGTAACCGATGGGGGCATCCAGCCAGACGTAGAAATACTTGCCCGGCGCATCCGGGATCTCGAAGCCGAAATAGGGTCCGTCGCGGGAGATGTCCCAGTCCTGAAGCCCGGCTTCGAACCATTCGTCGAGTTTGTTGGCCATCTCCGGTTGCAGGGCGCCGGAGCGGATCCAGGACTTCAAAAACGGCTCAAACGCGGTCAAACGAAAGAAAAAGTGTTCGGACTCCCGTTCCACCGGGGCATCGCCGCAGAGGGCGCAGCGGGGTTCCTTGAGATCCAGGGGGGCGTGACTGCCCGAGCAGACCTCACAGGCGTCGCCATATTGATCCTCGGCGCCACAGGCCGGGCAGCGTCCGCGGATGAAGCGATCCGGGAGGAACATTCCATCCCGTTCGCAATAGGCCTGACGAACCTGGCTGACACGGATGTTGCCGGCCTGGCGGTTGTTGAGATAGACCTCCTCGGAGAGCAGGCGGTTCTCTTGGCTGTTGGTGGTGTAGTAGTTGTCGAACTCGATGTGGAACCCATCGAAATCGCTCAAATGTTCCGCGTGGATGCGCTCGACCAGGGCTTCCGGGGTGATTCCTTCCTGGCGGGCGCGGATCATCACCGGGGTGCCATGGGTGTCATCCGCGCAGAAATAGCGACATTCGTGGCCTTGCAGCTTTTGAAAGCGCACCCAGATGTCGGTTTGAATGGTTTCGACGAGATGCCCCAGATGGATCTGTCCATTGGCATACGGCAAGGCGCTGGTGACGAGAATGCGGCGCATGATGGTCCCGGCATGAGATTTGAATCCGAACAGCTTGATGCGACGAATATTCTATGCCGGTTCCCAACGACCGGCAAGACTCGCGATGCGCGTTTTGAATCATTTTCATTGCCAAAAAATGGAAAAATTGGCTATGGTTACGTAAATTGACCGCCTTGGATTCAATAACCAAACAATCATTAATCCGCATTACGTTATCCAGACAGATAATCAGATCCAGCTCAAGTATTGATAATGAAATTATCGTTAGCTATAATGAATTTCACGTTTCGGTCGTCATTTAACATAATAATCCTTATGCGACATTTGCCATGGATGGTTTCCCCGGTGCCGATCCGTTCCTGCCGCTCCGCTGGTGTGGTTTGCGGCATGAATCAAACTTATCCCAACCCCACCCTGCTTGCGCATACGCCGGGCATTTTACCCGACAGGTTGAACGACGCAGGGTTCCATGCTACCTTTTGAGTCCTGTTGCCATCACGCAATGTTGTGTTCTGAGCATGCCGGGTTCACGCCCCGCGACTCAGGGACATGTCGAGTCGCATGGGATGAACTGCCGTGACCGTGAATCGCTCTTTCAGCCCACACTGGGCACAGAACATGCCCCTGGTGCATGTGGCACCCTTTGATGTTGTATGGCATATCATCACGGCGACTTCGGCTGGTGCACCACCCAGTTGGCAGGTGACCCGAGATGGTGTCTTTGCACGGAATGTGCAAATCGATTCTGAATGGGAACGTTGCGTCTATTTCTATGCTGGATTGGCCAAGCCGGAATACGGGGACATGGCCTTCGTGCATGCGTCGAGCGTGGAAACCGGCAAAACGGGTCATGCGGCCCCCTGCGATACGGGAGGCGTGTATGAGGGGAAATGCCATCCGTTCCGTTTGCCGGACGGCTCACCCATACCGCATCTGGATGCGGTCGCTTTCCTGATGCGCAACGATATCCTGCTGACGGATTGGCGAGCGGCGTTCGACAGCTACCTGACCGACTATTTTGCACTTGATTTGAACGATTATCTTGAAAAACGAGCGCCCAACTCGCATGATCATGCCACATGGGGTGATCCACGGTTGCCGGCGCGGGATCTGAAAAATTTTTTACCCGGCGCGGAACCCGACTGGCCCTCCTGGGCCTGGGAGGTGCGCATCGAAGAGTCAGTTCCCCTGGAAGACGGCTTGTTGATCTGGGTGGCCATGGAAGATCGCAACGATCTGTTGCGCGATCTGTTCACCACCAAGGGATCGGGCGCGTATCACCCAGTGCGGATACCTGAGTGGATCGATCGCATGGAAGTTGACGTCAATTTCGCGGAAGCGATCAAGGAATGGATCCAAAAATGGCTGCAACCGAAACCCTGGAACGTCTGAGCGCGGTTGCACTCAATGGGAGCGCTCCGGGCCCGTGCGGTCTCACCCTGCTGGCAGTGCGCAAAACATCGGATCCGGGCCACGTTTGGCTTTTGGACACCAAGAGAGATAAACTTTGCAACCCGGTGGACGATTCGACCTTGGCCCGCCTTACCGAGGAGCGGATGATCACGCCTCTGCGGGAATCAAGGGAGGTATGCCGTGATCATCTCGCCTTTTATGTGAAGCAGGATTTTCTGGATCTTTATAAAGAGGTGTGTGGAGTGGCGCTTTCAGACGACGGAGCCTCTCAAACCGTGCTGGAGAAGCAGTCATGCACGGTGTTTATCGGCAATGAGTCGCGTTTGCGGGAGTTGCGTCGTGACACTGGGGCGCAATTCTTGCTTGGTATGGACAACCGAATCCAGTCACAAGCCCTTCACGCTCCGGAAGCATTTTTTTCGAATGATTCTTGCTTTCTAGAGACGATCGAGAATTGGGCGAGAAACGGGGCGCTGTGCGTCGGTTCTTCCGGCGACGAGGCTCTGTACTGGGAATTTCACCAACGTATCGCCGCTGCCCTCACGCTCATGCCTGGCGAAAGCGGACGCCTGCGGCGCATCTATGATCTGCAAGTGCGCCCTTATTATCCTGACTTCACTTATGAACGTTATGCCGAGGAAGCCCGTGGGGTTACCGCGAATTGGAGAGAAACGGCATCGTGGTCGCCGATCATGCGTGAGACAGAACAGACAATCAAGAGTCGTGGTACCGTCCAGCATCCGCAGACTTCAACACCCTGGCATCAATCATTCAAGAAATCTGTCGTTTCAGGGCCACCCCGCCCGGATGGAGGCGCAAAGATCCTGCACCTGCCCAGTCAGCAATGCAATGCCACGAACATCTTGGGAGAAGAACGAACCGGAACAGATCCATGATTTATCAAGACATTGAATTCACTGTGTTCGTAATGAGAAAATCCCGTCTATTTTGATCCGCGCAAGCCGGGATTTTCGGCTGAGGAAACCACGGCAACCATGGAAATCCTGGCGTTCTTTTCATTCAAGGGAGGTGTGGGACGCACGGCGCTCATGACCAACCTGGCCGCCTGTTGGGCCTCCCAGGGGAGTTTCGTGGGGTTGGTGGACATGGATCTGGCTGCGCCGGGTTTGAGTTACTCTCCCCTTTTGAACCCTGTCGCTGGCGACCCGAAAGAGCCCCGACCGGGCTTCAGTGATCTGTTGGCCGCCTACTACGAGGGCCGGGATCCTGGTGGGGAGGATTTCGGCTATTTGTCATCCGAGGTTTTTCCCGAACTGTTTCGTGAGATGCGCGCCCCGGGCGGTGAATGGGGCAAGGGCGGGCGTGTTCTGGTCATGGAGGCCGGCAGCGTCCATTTTCGCTATCCGCCCGTGACCAGCAACGCGGAAGATCTCGCCATACCACCGCACAAGGGACGGAGACCGGAGAGCCCGGATGCCCGTGCCTTGCGCGCCTTTGCCACCCTGTTGAGACGGGATCTGGAGACCTATCGTCCACCCGGAGAGGATGGTCAACCAGGCAGTCGCGGGTTGGATTATCTGCTCATCGACTGCCGAACCGGCTTTCCCGAACTGTTGGACATGGTGTTGGGCTATCTGGCCGACCGCATGGTGCTGGTTTCCGGCCTGAACGAGCAGAATCTGACCGGCCTGGATCTCACCTTGGCCCGACTGCGCAAGGAACGGATCCCCAGGGGCAGCTATGCGACCGACCTGGTGGTGGTCTTCTCCCCGGTTCCGGTCCACTTCTACGACGATCTGGATGCCCAGGCGGTTTTCAATGCCGCCAAGTCGATCGTCAACGCCTATCGCCTGCCGGCCACGGACCAGGAGCAACAGGAGGTCGGTCCGGCGATCTTCACCCTGCCCTACACCCCGCGTCTGGCCAGCTCGGATCTGCCGTTCGCGTACGACAATCCCAAACACCCCTACAGTCAGCATGTCATCGAGATCGCGACTTTTCTGGACAAGAAAACGACCGTTCAACAGCAGGAAGAGCTGACCAGACCGAGCAAAAGTTCTGGTGAAAAGCCACGCAAAGGGGCTTACCCGGTCGATGAGGAGGCCCTGATTCCAGCCCTGCCAACGGATCGCGACGAGAAGGATTACCGGGCGCTCCTGCAACTGCCCCGCTGGTATTGGCCCCTCGACCAGGAGATGCGTCAGACCCCGGCGGTCAAACAGCGTCGCCAGGAACTCCTGCCGCAGCGCCACGACCGAACCACGGAGGATGACGATCTGTTTCTGGATGCCCTGTGCGGTTCTGTCATGGATGGAGAGGAAAAGCAGCGCCTACTCGACTCGTTTGGAACATTGAGCCCGTCTCAAATCCAGGAGCAGTTGGAAAACCTTCTGAAACATCGACAACGGCTTGCCATCCTGGCCATGACGCTCCAGGATGAGTTGCGGAAACTCCTGTATGAACGCCAAAAAAACTGGGCCGAGCGGATCGTCGGGCCAGGCGAGGGGGTGCGCCGATTTCTGCTCTGGCCTTTGGAAGGAATTCATCTGTTTCCGACCTGGGAACCCCTGCCCGACTACTGGTTTTCCCTGGCGCGGGACATCAAGGCGGATTTGGGACTGAAACAGCGCGCCTGGGAGGCGGTGGAACGCGCCTTGGCTTTGGTTCCTTCCAGGGAGCGCAGCCTGGAGTCCCTGCTGGAACTTATCGATCCCTTGGATGCAGCGTGGAACAAACAGCTCTGGCCGCGCGCTCGGGCGTTGGCGGGTGAGGATCCATGGTTGCAATTTGAATGTTTGCGCCACGAGAGCAAGCCAACCGATGAACGAATCGCGGCGATCCTTGAGCCCCTGTTGGGACAGGAGCCACCCGAGGATGGCCATCGTTGTTTCCGCCTGGCCGCGTGGATTCTGGATCACCATCCCAGCTTGGCCAGTCGCACCGAACCTTTTCTGCGCCGCGCCATGGCGCGTCTTCCGGACAAAGCTGTTGTGTTTCTTGCCTGGGGACATCTTCTCTTTAGACACCTCGCGCAACCAGAGGAGGCCGAGGCCGCCTATCGCAAAGCCATCGCCTTGGACGAGAAAATTTCCTATCCATGGAATAACTTGGGCATTCTGTTCAGCCAATTGGGACGCCACGAGGAGGCCGAAGCTGCCTACCGCAAGACCATCGCCTTGGACGACAAGAATCCCGCCCCATGGAATGGCTTGGGCATTCTGTTCCGCCAATTGGGACGCCACGAGGAGGCCGAAGCCGCCTACCGCAAGGCCATCGCCTTGGACGAAAAGGATGAAACTCCCTGGAACAACTTGGGGATGAACTCCTTTAGCGTTTTCGGTCGTTGTCAGACCGCCTTGAATCAATTGGCCGAAGGTTTGCAACGCAAGGCTACCGAGCCTTATCTGCGCATGAACCAAGCGCGACTCTTGATGCTCATGGGGCGGAGCGAGGAGGGGCGCGCGGCTCTGAACCAGGCCAGAGCAGGCTTTGCCAACCCTGAAACAATTGATGCATTAGAAAATTTGATTTTACTTGACGTGGAGCTGCACCAGGATCCCCTGCCCCTCCCCCCCGAGGCCGGCAACCTGCTGGCAAGTTGGCAGAAACACCGACCAGACGATATCAACGTACTCCACATCGAGGGGGTGCTGGCACTGTCCCGTGGGGAGGCGTGGCCAGTTGAACGGGTGCATAGCCATCTTCCGTACTTTGAGAGCTGTTACGACACGCTGTGGCTCCTTTACTGTATCGGTGGGCTGCGTCCGGATCTGCGTTCCGCGGCACGGGACGGGGCGAGGGCTCTTTTGGCCGCCTATCCGGCGATGCAATCCCGTTTGAAAGGGGTTCCTCTCTCTGATGAACGGATAGCGCGTTTCCACCCTTTTGCAGCCGGTTTAAGCGACGGCCTCGGGGATCCCGGTGATCGACCGCTGTTTTGCTCGGATCTGGCGGATTGCGGACAAATTGATGCGGAGTGCACGGATGCAGAATTCTGAGTCACCCCTTTGGGCCGCTTGTTCACCTGTTATCCTGTTTCTTTTCACATGAAACGATCCCTTGGCGTGGAGAGCTACCTGCGGGCCGTGGCGCGCGGCGAACGGTTCCGGGTGATCGATCTGCGCGGCGACTATCAACACGCCATCCCCGGCGCCATCCCCACCCGGTTCCATGCGGATATGTTCTACGAGGAGTCCGACTGGGTGCAGGACATGCTCGGCGTGCGCTTCGAGGTGGGCGTGCCGGTGGTGCTGGTCTGCGCCAGCGGCAACGGCAGTCAGGAGGCCGTGGATCTCTTCTGGCGCAAGAACCGGCGCGCACCCCATACGGTGGTTTCACTCGAGGGCGGCATTTTGGCCTATGAGTCGTTGATCCGGCGCTGGACCGAAGGGTATCGGCGTCAGGAGCTGTTCCTGACCGAGTTGACCGATATCACCACCCCTGCCAACCGCTACCAGTTTCTGATCGCCAGCCTGTGGGAACGGCGCAAACCCAAGGGGTGGCAACGGTTGTGGCACCCGTCGAGCTGGTTTTGAGCCGCACACCAGCAACCGACGCCCCCTTGCGACCATCCGGGACGCATGGTCGTTATTAGATCCCAATGCGGGTGCTGGACATGGGGCCGATCGAGAAGATCTGGTCCAAGAAGCTCCCCATCAAGGCCATCGGTGCTGGAGATGCGGTGGTGCGTCAGGTGCGCGGCATGTCCAGCCCGGAGTTGACCAAACCCTCCATCGGCTTCGTGCCGCACCGCATGGGCACGGTCAAGGAGTGACCTCCCCCGTGCCCCCCCCTAATCCGGGGCGTCACGGGGGAGGTTGGCGCCCAACTCCGGCTCAACCGGCCCCTTCGAGCCGAAAGAACCGCATCTTCTCCACCAGATCCCCGGCATGCCGACTCATCTCGCCGGCCATGTCGTTCATCCGCTCCGACGACTCGGAGACATGACGGATCATCCGATCCAGCTCCCCCACCGCCCGTGACACCTCCTCGGCGCCGCGATTCTGATTTTCCGAGGCCGACGCGATCTCCTGGACCAGCCCGGCGGTGCGTTGAATCTCGGGCACCAGCCGGGCGATGATCCCCCCCGCATCCTCGGCCACCCGCACCGAATCGATGGACAACCGGTTGATCTCCCCCGCCGCCCCCTGGGAGCGCTCCGCCAGCTTGCGCACCTCGGCGGCCACCACCGCGAACCCCTTGCCATGCTCCCCGGCCCGTGCCGCCTCGATGGCGGCGTTCAAGGCCAGCAGATTGGTCTGCCGGGCGATCTCCTCGATGATGCCGATCCTGCTGGCGATCTCCTTCATGGCCGCCACCGCCTGGGCCACCGCCCTGCCCCCCGCCTCGGCATCACGGGCGGCATGGGTGGCCATCTCCCCGGTGACGCGGGCATTGTCGGTGTTGCGCATGATGTTGCCGGACATCGCTTCCATGGTCCGCGCAGTGGCGGCGATGCTCGCCGACTGGGCACGCGATCCGGCGGCCAACTGTTCGGACTCGCCACGAACCACCCCGCTGCTCTCCACCACCGCGCCGGCGATCTCCCGGATCGTCCCCACCGTGTCGCGCAGATTCTCCACCATGGTCCGCATCGCGCCATAAATGCCCAACCCGGTGTTGCAGGCGGTGAAACGGACCGTCAGATCCCCCTGGGCCACCTTCTGGCTGATCAGGGTCACATCCTCCAGATCGGCCATGTCGCAGCCGAGTTGACGCAGGATCTGGCGGGTATACTTCACGCTCATGGTGTTGGCCACGATCAGGATCGTCACCAGCGCCACCATCATGGCATACAGGGTTTGGGTGGCCGCCTCTTTCAGAAGATGGGCGCGGTTTTGCAACCGGTCGGCCACCACATCCTCCACCTGCTTGACCAGATCGATCTTCTGGGTGATCTGACCGAACCAGTAGGCCGGTTCGATGCCGAAACCACCCGTGCCGGCCTTCTCGAAGGCGATCTGACGGATGCGGTCCACCTCTTCCACCGACTTGCCATGGATCTTCTCCCGATAGGTCGCCACATCCTCGGGCATGGCATTGGCGAGAAAGACCTGCAAATGACTCTCCTGTCCGCCAAGCAACTGTCCGAACTTTTGCAGGATTCCCGGCGCGAAGCCATCGCGGGCGAAGGTGTTGGTCAGGGTGGCCCGCTCCAGCCCCATGCGCTCCTTGGCCAACAGCAGATTCACATAGGCGATGGCGCGATTGGCCATCTCCACATCTGCGGCCAGGGTGTTGACCACCCCGACCACTTCGAGCAACGCCTGGATGGTGCCGGTGTAGTAGCCCAGGGCATCGATGGCCGGAATGGCCAACCCATCGACCTTGCCACGCATCTCCTGGATGGTGCCCAGACGTTTCAGGGCTTCGTCGAGCTTTTTATTCAGCCCCTCGCCATGGGCCTGATGATCGAAATCCTTCAGGAACGCGCGCAAGACGGCAGCGCTGGGATCGGTGGACTCCTGGCGTTGTTTGGGGAGTTCGACCTTGAACTTCTCCCCCTTGCTCCCCAGAAAGCCCGAAGACATCCCCCGCTCCTTTTGCAGTTCATGGACCAGGGAGCCGATGCGCACCGCCAACGCCCCCAGAGACTCCATGGCCGCCATGCGTCCGGCAAGGTGAAATTTTTCCCAAATGGTGTTCCCGCCGACCATGACCAATCCCAGGATCGGCAGCAGCAGGATGATGATGAACTTGGTCCGCATCCGCATTTGCATTTTTTTATCCCCCCTTGAGACCTGCCGAAAAAATATGAAAAACAAGCAATCTACGCAACATTATCAGGGTGTCATCCCACAATCAAGTCAAATAATACAATAAAGTCATGAATTTATGATTGTTAATACATATAAAATTTGTTGATTCTGATGTTTGCTCCCATTCTGTTGCGAACATTGAAGATTATGGATCAAACAGGCTCCGGGCGGTGAATGCCTCCGTCATCCAGCCTCCATCGAAACCATGTTCAAATGGTCCAGGCTGGTATATACTCGACTCATATTGATGCATTCCGATCCACGATGGGAACGCATCGAGTCCGACGCCAGTCTGGAGCGAACCATGAACCAAAACCGGCCCAGCGATCCGGATTTCCGCGCACCGTTCACCGACAACCCGGTTTTTCGCCCATTGGCCCAACCGCGTCTCTCCACGGATCCGATCAAAGCGGTGATGCCGGAGCAGATCCCTGGTTGCGTCGCATGACGGCGTGCCGGGCCTGACCTTCGGGGGAGCCGCTTCCTTGTCCCGACTCTCCTGGATCCGGACCTTGACCGGTCTTGCCGCGACCCTTCTTTTCGCGCTGCACACCCTGGGTCTGCTCCCGGTGCCGCCGCTGACGCGGTTGGAGCAGGCCGGATACGATCTGCGGGTGCGCATCAACCTGCCCAACAGCCACGACACCCGCATCGTCATCGTTGATATCGACGAAAAGAGCCTGGCGCGGCTTGGTCGCTGGCCCTGGGGACGGCAGCACCTGGCGCAACTGACCGATACCCTGTTCGATCACTACCGCATTCTCACCCTCGGCTTCGACGTGCTGTTCACGGAGCGCGACGACAGTTCTGGCCTGATGCAACTCGAACGCCTGGCCGCCGGTCCGATGCGGAATCAACCGGCCTTTCTTTTCGAACTCAACCGCTTGCGTCCCTCCCTGGAGCGGGACGAACGGTTCGCCAAAAGCCTCGCGGGACGCTCGGTGATCCTGGGTCACTACTTCCGGTCGGATGGATCGTCCCCCTCCAGCCAGGCCGGCACCCTGCCCGAACCGCTCATCACCCTGGATGAATTGGGGGTGCGGGGGTTGTCGCTGGTCAAACCCACCGGCTACGGCGCCAACCTGGAGATCCTGCGCAAGGCCGCCCTGGGGGGCGGTTTCCTGGATAACCCCCTGGTCGATACCGATGGGGTGCATCGCGCCATCCCCCTGGTCCAGGAGTATCAGGGCGAACTGCATCAATCCTTCGCCCTGGGGGTGGTGCGCGCGATCCTGGGGGATCCGCCGGTTACCCTGGGTCTCCGTTCCGCCGAATTCGGAAGCCGACGGGACGACCCCCTTCTCGAATGGATCGGCCTGGGTCCGCACCGCATCCCCGTCGATGGTCATGGGGGGATCCTCATCCCCTATCGCGTCGGACCCAACGGCTTCACCCATCTCTCCGCCCTCGACGTGCTGGAAAAGAGTCTCCCGGTCGAGAGCCTGAACGATGCCATCGTGCTGGTCGGCTCCGCGATTCCAGGCATGATGGATCTGCATGCCACCCCGCTCCACCCCTTCCATCCGGGGGTCGAGATCCACGCCACCGTCATCGGCGGCATCCTGGATGGCGTGATCAAACGCCAACCCGAACCGCTGGCAACCCTTCTCACGGTTGCCCAGATGGTGTTGATTGCCGGGATTTTTGGGCTCCTGATGCCCCGCCTTGCCCCATGGCGCGTGCTCCAGGTCACCGGGATCATCCTGATTTTGCTGACCTGGAGCAACGCCCTGCTCTGGCGGCGCGCCGATCTGATCCTCCCCCTGGCCGCTCCCCTGCTCTTCACGCTCCTCCTGCTGGCCTTGCATCTTGGCGTTCTGTTCGGATCGGCTCGCGCCTGGGGGGCGCGTCCGAACCGGCTGCTTGCGGATCACCTGCCAGGCGCACGACTCGCGCAGATCGATTGGGCGCGGATCGAATCCACCCTCCACGGGATGCAACGGGAGATCAGCGTCCTGTTCGTCAACATCCGCGATTTTCCCGCCCTGACCGCCCATCTGTCACCTCGGGAGTTGAAACAGCTCCTCGACCCCTATCTGACCCGCATGATCCGCGCCATCCACGCGCATCACGGCACCCTCGACCACTTCACCGGGGATGTGGTGATGGGATTCTGGGGGGCTCCGGAAGAGAACCCGCGCCACGCCCGCGACGCCTTGCGCTGTGCCCTGGCCATGCAACGCGCGGTTGGGGAACTCAACGATGAACTCCAGGCCAAGGGGTTGCCAACCCTGACCATCTCCATCGGCATCCAAACCGGCGAGGCCCATGTGGGGGAGTTGGCAAGCGGTTTCCGCTCGGTCTACGGCGCGGTGGGGGCCACGGTGGAACAGGCGCGTCGCCTGGAACTCCTCGGCAAACGCTATGGCGTGACCGTGACAGTCGGCGACGCAACCCGCCGCGCCGTGCCGGAGGGGGTGTTTCGTCAGTTGGATCGGATTCGTTCACGACTCGCCACCGCGCCAATGGAGATTTTTGAACCGCTCGGTTTTGCCGATGATCTTGCCGACGAGATCATCGACGCCCTGGAGGGGTATCACGAGGCGTTGCGGCTCTACCGGATCGGCGACTGGGAGGAGGCGCGCGTGCGATTCCGTCTGCTCATGGAACGGGATCCGGAACGGTCGATTCATGAACTCTATCTCTCCCGGATCCACCACCTGCTCGCCCATCCGCCCGCCGCCGCATGGGATGGGGTGTTCCCGCCACGGGCGTGAGGCGCGTTCTCTTGTAACGCTGGAGAATCGGCATGACGATTGATTCCGACAAACTGAAAAAAGCGTTCCGGCATCTGCAAGCGCAACAGGCCAATCTGCGTGTCATGCAAGAACGTCCAGAACTCTCCGATCTGGATCGGGAGGCGATCGCCGAATCGGTGATTCAACGCTTCGAGGTCTGCTATGACACCCTCTGGAAGGATCTCAGGCGTTATTTGATCGAAAATCTGGGGTTGCCGGCAGTACCCAACGCTCCCAAGCCGCTCTTCAAACTGGCCGGACAACACGATCTGCTCCCCTCCCCGGTCGAAACCTGGTTGGGTTACGCGGATGCGCGCACCAGTACTACACATGACTACAGCGGGGACAAGGCCCAGGCAGCCCTTGGGGAGGTCGAGTCCTTTATCGGGGATGTCACGATGCTGTTGCAGAAGCTGCACCCATGATTTCCGGCATCGAACCCACCCTCGACCTGGCAACACGGCATCGGGAGATGCTGGATCGGCTCCTGGAGCGCTATCTGCCAGAAACCACGGTCTGGGCCCACGGCTCGCGTGTTCAGGGGCGGGCCAGGCCGTACTCGGATCTGGATCTGGTGGTATTCTGTCCACTTAAGGAGCGCGCCCGGGTGATCGAACTCAAGGAGGCCTTGGATGAGAGCGATCTGCCGATTTTGGTGGATCTGTTGATCTGGGACGAGTTGACCGAGGCCATGCGGCGCGGGATCGTGTCGTGTCATGTGGTGATGCGGGCGGGAAATGGGGGGAAGCCGGCGGGAGATGCCGGTTCGGAGGG